>NZ_JACFYJ010000090.1:0-34044 GCF_037126505.1 Paraburkholderia bengalensis | reverse complement strand
TGGTCCATATTCCGGCGACCTGCAGTCTGCAGGAGGCGGCCGTGCAGATGCGAGACCAGCATGTCGGTGCACTGGTCGTATCGGAAGGGGGCGGCTCAGACCACATACTCGGCGTTCTGACCGATCGGGACATCGTACTGCAGTCGGTTTGCACCGGAACGTCGCCAATCACTGTGCGAGTAGGCGAGGTGATGAGCCCACACATTCTCTCTATCGATGTGAACGCCGACCTCACTGAGGCAATGCAGGTGATGTCAAGCCATGGCGTGCGCCGGTTGGCGGTGGTCGGCAACGGTACCGACGTCGTGGGGATATTGTCTCTCGACGATGTGATCGCAGCGCTCGGCCGCGAATGGATTCTGCTTACCAACATCTTGCGCAACGAGCAAAATCGCGAGGCATTTGGGAGCATACAGACGCCTTTGCATGCGTGATGCCAGTGCAGCTGGAAACGCAAGGCTTTCGTCACCGCGCATTCGTTCAGGACATTGCTACCTGTCATTGCTCGCGGCCTGAAGATGCGCAACGACGTCGCAAGCGTGGCGAGGCGCCCATAATCGAATCGAGGTCGGCCTATTTGTGTAGCGGGCGATCGTCGCGCAACGCTGTGGTGTCTATCTCGAAAGCGATCGTCCGTAGTGTCGTCGGTTCCTGTGTGTGCGCCCGTCACCTTGCGCTGGCCGGATTTGGCATGAGGGTTTCCCATCTGATCCGTACAGGTGAACGACCGCGGCCGGTCGCACGCCATGACGTCTCGAGTGGGCGACGCGGTCAGCACGGCCGCGCGAATCCGGGCACTGGATGAAGGGATGGATGTCGTTGAATCGTCTATTCCGGCTTCGCGCAGGTCATGATTGCACGTGCTCCTTTCGAGTCCGCCAGCGCTGGCAATTACGGCAATTCGCTCACTGCGTGTCTCTGTTGATGCGGCGAACATGCGGCGATATGCAAGGGCGAGCTCCGTCGGCTACGTCACGCAATTCGATGAACGAATATGCGCAGTGGGGATCAGAGCGGCGTTGAAGCGGAACTGTCTCCCGGTATGGGGAAGTTCACTGTGCCAGCCCGTCGCACATGAGGTCGTCAAGATCCGCTACGAAACGATGGAGAGACTACAGCGAGCCCGTCACGCTCTGACCAGGACAGGAACGAGAGATGAAAGGCATTCTGCGCCTGGCGTTCAGGCTGCTCGTCAACGATAGCGCCAAATTTACAGCGCTGATCGTCGGTATCACCTTCGCGGTGTTCCTGATGATCGAGATGACGTCGCTGTTCGCCGGCATCCTCAACAGGTCCTCGTCTACCGTCATCAACGTGGGCGCGAAGATGTGGGTCATGGACCCGGCCGTGCAGACAGTAGCGAGCAGCATCGGCATGCCGGACTATGTGCTCGACGCCGTGCGCAGCATCGACGGAGTCAAATATGCCGTGCCGCTCTATTCGGGGGCGGCACTGGTGCGACTGCGCGACGGTGCGTACCAGGCGGTGACGGTCGTCGGACTCGACGATGCGAGCCTGTTCGGCCGGCCAAAGATGAAGGCGGGCCGCATCGAGGACATTTATGCGGAGAACGGCTTCATCGCCATCCAGGACGCGGAGTTCGTGAAACTGCACAACCCCAGACTTGGCACGGATTTCGAACTCAACGACCATCGCGGTGTCGTGGTCGGCATCGCCACGGTGGCGAGCAGCGGCCTGTTCGGCACGCCAACGCTCTATACGACGTACAAGCGGGCCGTCGAATATATTCCCTCGACGCGCTACACGACGTCCTACATTCTCGTCGAGCCGAAATCTCCAGCAGACATAGCTCACATCAAGCAGGTGGTCAGGTCGCTCGGTTACGTCGCCTATACGAAGCGGGAATTCATGCAGCGCATCTCCCGTTTCTACAAGTATGAAACGGGGCTCGGCACGAACATTCTGCTGATGACGGTGATCAGTTTCATCGTCGGGCTGTCGATCTCAGGCCAGACGTTCTATACGTTTATCCTCGAGAACCTGGAGAAGTTCGGTGCTCTGAAGGCGATCGGCGCCAAGAGCCATGAACTCGTCGCGATGATCCTGTTCCAGGCGACGTTCACCGCGCTGACGGGATATGGACTTGGCGCCGGGCTGTGCGCGGCGTCGATCAGTCTCGTCCGTCTGCGCATACCGGACTACGCGGCGATGATCACTTTCGGCAACCTCGCGCTCGCCTTCGCCATGGTGGTCGTGATCGCAGCCTCGTCGAGCTATCTCGGCGTGCGCCGCGTGCTGCGCATTGAACCGTTCGACATCTTCCGGGGTTAGCCATGGCGGCCATCGCGATTGACGCTCGAGGCCTGAACAAATGGTTCGGGGAAGGCGACGCCCGCACACAGGCGCTCTTCGATGTCGCGATGCAGGCCCGCTTCGGCGAAATGCTGCTGATCGTCGGGCCGTCTGGCAGCGGCAAGACCACGCTGCTAAGCGTGATCTCGGGCATCCTGCGGCCGGATTCGGGCAACGTATCGATCGACGGCGTCGATCTCTGGCAACAGCGTGAAGACGCCATCGCGGATTTCCGGCTCAATCGCATCGGCTTCGTGTTTCAGGACTATCATCTGTTTCCCCGACTGACCACGGTGGAAAACGTCGCGATTCCACTCATCCTCAAACGGCGCGATTGGGACGAATCGATCGCCGAGGCACTGACCTGGCTCGAAGTAGTGGGCCTGAAGAGCCGGGCCGCATTGCCGCCCGTGAAGCTGTCGGGCGGTGAGCAGCAGCGCGTCGCGATTGCGCGCGCAATCGTGAGCCAGCCGGATATCCTGATTCTCGACGAGCCGACGGCATCGCTGGACGGCGACACGGGCCGCTCCGTCATCGAGTTCGTGAAGCACAAGGTGCTCAACGAGCATCGCTGCATTGTCATCGTGACGCACGACAGCCGCATTTTCGACTACGCCGATCGCGTCATGCATATGGAGGACGGCAAGCTCAAGACGATCGACATGGGAGGCGGAATGTGAAACAGAAGCTTCTCTTTCTGGTGGCCTTCATCGGGTTTCTGGCGAGTGTCGTGGCGGCCTGGGTGTATGGCATCCAGCAACTGCCCCAGCCGCCCGTGTTTGAACCCGCGTCGAATCCATACACGCATGGTGTCTACGCGACGGGCATCGTCGAGAGCGACCAGCCGGCGGGCGCGAACATCAACATCTATCCAGACGTATCGGGTGCCGTAACGAACCTTCTCGTCCACGACGGCGACAGGGTGCGCCGCGGAGAGCCATTGCTGACCATCGACGATGCCGTGCAGCGCGCCACCGTCGCGCAGCTTGCCGCACAAGCCGAGGCTGCACAGTCGTTGCTCGATGAACTGCGGGCGCAGCCGCGGCCCGAGACGCTCAACGTAGCGAGCGCGCGGGTCAGCGCAGCGGCGGCCAACCTCAAGATGGCGCAGGACCAGTTCGACAAGCAGAAGCGCGCGTATGACATCGACCCCAAAGCCGTCAGCCTCGACACGCTGGACAATGTCGCCAATGGCGTTGCCGTTGCGCGCGCGAATCTCGAGGTCGTCACACGGCAATACAAGCTGACGCGCGCGGGCGCCTGGACGTTCGATATCCGCAATCAGGAGCTCCAGGTCGAAGCGCTGCGCAAGGCTGCCGAGGCAGCCTCGGCGCAGCTCGAACGTTACACGCTGCGTGCTCCCGCCGACGGCGTGGTGTTGTCCGTGAACGTGGCCCTGGGCGCTTACCTGTCGCCGCAAGGCGTGTACGACACCTATGCGCAGGGCAGCGCGCCGGCGCTCGTTCTCGGCACGCCGTCGGACAGGCTGGCCGTGCGCTGCTATGTCGATGAAATCCTGATCGGCCGGTTGCCTGACCCGCGTGGCCTGAAGGCGAGGATGTTCATTCGCGGCACGTCGGTGCAGGCGGAACTAGAGTTCATGCGCGTGCAGCCGTATGTCACGCCCAAGATCCAGCTGACCGACCAGCGCACGGAGCGCGTCGATGTCCGTGTGTTGCCTGTGCTTTTCCGCGTCGTGCCGCAGCACGGCATGCGTCTGTTTCCGGGGCAAATCGTCGATGTTTATATTGCCGCCAGTTGAACGCCGCCGCGTCGGGCGTGCCCGCCGGTGCATCGTATGGCGCACCGCGCTGGCGCCCTGCGTCTTTCTGCTCGTGTCGTGCGCGGTAGGCCCGAATTTCTCGCGCCCACCCACGCCGCATGTCGAGCGGTACGTGAAGACGGACCAACAGAGCTTCGCGGCGCCCGGCGGCGTCCAGACCTTATCCCCCGCCGTGCAGGTGCGCGACGACTGGTGGACCGCGTTCGGTTGCGATGTGATCGACGCCGCCGTCGACGAATCCCTGACGGGAAATGCGACGCTGGAGCGCGGAGAGGCCACCTTGCGGCGAAGCGATGATCTCTTGCGTGCGGGAGCGGGCATCTTCTATCCGCAAATCGACGCGCAGGCGAGCGCGTCCCGTCAGCGCTATTCGCCGCTGCGCACGGGCATCGAGTCGGCCCCGTCGATTTTCAACCTGTTCACGCTGTCGGCCACGATCAGCTATACGCTGGATATCTGGGGCGGCGAGCGCAGGCAGGTCGAGGCGCTTGCCGCGCAAGCGGAATCCCAACACTACGCGCTCGCCGCGACTTACCTGACCTTGGCCGCGAACGTCGTCAACGCGATGATCGCCCGCGCCGCCTACAGCGACGAGATTGCGGCGACGCGCGAGATGATTGGACTCGTGCGCGAGCAGATCCGCATCACGCAAGCACAGGTTACGGCCGGGACAAGCGCGTGGTCAGCCGTGTTGTCGCTGCAAAACGAGCTGGCCACGCTAGAGGCGTCCGTGCCGGGACTCGAGCAACGGCGCGCCGAAGCCGAACATCTGCTCGCGTTGCTGGCGGGCATGTATCCCGAGCAGTGGAGCGCACCGGCGATGTCGCTCAGGGACATCGCGTTGCCGGGCGTGCTGCCGCAGACTCTGCCGTCGTCGCTCGTGCGGCGCCGTCCCGACATCTTGCAGGCTGAGGCTGTGCTGCATGTCGCGAGCGCGAATATCGGCGTGGCGACAGCGGCGCTATTTCCGCAGATTACGCTATCGGCGTCGGGCGGCCTGGACAGCGCAGTGCTTCATTCGCTCGGCAACGTAAGCGGACAGGTCTGGAGCGTTGGCGCGGGCGTGACAGCGCCTCTGTTTCATGGCGGCGCGCTGTGGTTCCAGCGCAAGGCGGCAATCGACGCCTACGCGGAGTCGCAAGCCGCTTATCGCGAGGTGGTGCTAGCCGCTTTTGCGCAAGTCGCGGACACGCTTCGCGCGCTTGAACACGACGCCCAGACGGTCGACGCGCAAACCCGCGCGGTGCAGTCCGCAGCCGAGGCGCTGCGGCTCATCAAGGAGTCTTACCGGGCAGGCACGGTGGGATATCTGCAGATTCTCATTGCGGACGGCCAGTACCATCAGGCGCGCATTGCGTGGCTGCAGGCGAGTGCACAGCGCCTTCAGGATACGGTCGCGCTTTATGCCGCGCTCGGCGGCGGCCTCGTTCCAGAATCCTGACGGGTGTCGGCAGCGGCGGCACGGGCGTCCGTCACGGGCATCACGAGACGCGATCGGAGACGGAAGCGGACGCGGACACCTCCGGCAACTCGCCCCAGCCAATCGGCGCGAAGACCGTTCCGCCCGCTAGCTCGACCTGTTCAGTGAATGTCTGTAGCGTAACGCCCGCCATGATTTGGATCTGTCCACCGTGAAAGTAGTTTTCCGTGCGCAGCCATGGCCATGCACCCGCATTGATGTCGAGTGCACTGCGCGAGTGGCCATCGAGCCCCGCCTCCGGCGGAAACAGTGAACCGTCGAAGGCAACCTTCAGTATCTGATCGGGGCTATCGGCATACGGCAGTTGCGCATGGAACTGATAGGGCGCCTTGTCCCAGCCTTCACCCCATTGACGGTCGAGACCGGTCCTCGTGAAGTACGGCCAAGGCGCCCGCGAAGCAGAGCTGGTATAGATTTCCCACACCATCGAGATCGACGCGCAGTGTCATCTGTCAGCCTTTTCCGACATGCCATCCGTGTGCTCGTTTTGGGCGAAGTGACCGACCGCTTGCGCAAGCAGCGCGGCCGATCCAACCGGCAGTTTCAGATTCACCGCGAGCGCCGTTCGGTTCGTCCACCCACGGGCCGCCGCCGCGAGCCCTGCCGATGCGCAGAACAGGTACACGTTCTGCAAGATCGCCTCCGCGCTCGCGTAGGCGAAGGCTTCGCGTTGCTGGTGTGGGATATCCTGCATGCGCATGAGATCGGCGACGTACACAAGATTGACGGGCGCACGCCGATGGAAGTCCTGATATCCCGTCATGGTTCGCAGATCTGCTGACGCGACGAGAACGAGCGCATAGTTGACGGGATCGTATCGATACGCCCCATTGGCGAGCAGTACGTCTACGTCGATCTCATAGCCACCCAGCGCTGAGGGCGCGGTACGGCCGCCTTCGTCTGCGCGATTGATGCCATCTGCGGCCCATAGCAGATCGCCGAGTACTTGGTGGTCGAGCGGCGTGTCGGCGAAGGCGCGCGTGGTCTGGCGCGCGGCAAGGGCGTCCAGCAAGCGCACGCCGCCGCTTCGGCGGGCTGCCGGGAGTTGTATGTAGGGCTCTGACGCGCCTTCGGCGGGCCGAGGGGCGGGCGTGTTGCGCAGTGCAGATCCAATCCGGAAGAGAGGTTTAATCACCAGGTGTCCATCCGCGCACAGAATCGACACGAACCTTCGATATATCGATAGGGCCAAGGCAATCGTCCCATGCGGGCGAGCGGCGGGGTTGACGCAAATCAAGCGGTGCGCGGTCGCTGAGAAGCGCAGCCGCGTTGATATATATCAAGTTGGGCGGCTATCGGACCGTTAGGCTGAACAGGTCGCGTGGCCTCCGACGTCTTCGGAGCTGGCGGCGCGGCGTTTCAGGAGTGGTCGCCATGCATATTTCGTTTCCTTCCTGTGCCCCTGAGTATTGCGGTCCCGATCTCGCGTTGACCTTTCCCGCGCGCGTCGATGAACAACCGGTGCAGTGCGCGATTACGGCGGAAGCGCTCGAAGATCACTTCGGCGCGCGCTCACCGCGAGAAGAGGACCTGATCGACGCGTTCACTGCCCATCGTTCTGAAATCGAGCTTGCGGCGCAGCGCATGTTGAACGAACTGGGTGGCAAGCCTGTCCTGCTGCATAGCGGGTACTTCCGCTTCTGCACGTGATCTGGCAGATTTCTGCCGCAGGCTCGGTGGCGAGCTGCATGAAATCGATAACGGGTCGCCAGAAAGCGCAAGACGCGAAGGTTGCGAGCGGGACTGCTGTATCGAAGGAGAAGGTAAGGAGCTTTTCGTCGTCCTTCAGCGGGTCGGCGTTCGCAAGTTGCAACGCCAGTGTGGACGTATCGGCATCGGAAACATCGCGCGGGCCGCGGTGGCGTGCCGCGATGCGCTGTGCAAGGACAGATGGCTCGGCATGAAAGTCCAGAATCCGAAGGGGAACGCCAAGACGTTTCGCCAGTACAAAAAAAAGCGCTGCGATGACAATGCTCAAGAAAGGTCGCGTCGACAATCACGCTGTTGCCAGTCAGAAGCACATCAGACGCCAGGTGAAGAAGGTGGTCGTAAATGGCGTCTCGCGCGTCGTGCGTGTAATGCTCCGCGCCGAGGCAGGCGTTCGCGTCAAGGGACAACTGCAGCCGCTTGCGCTCGGCATCGCTCGACAGACGCACTGCACCGCTCAGCTCAGCGAGGGCACGGCTCGCCACGGATTTGCCCGATCCCGAATACCCATGGCACAACAGCAAAACGGGCCGTGGCTTTTGAGTCTCGGCCCACGCAATGTCGATATAGTGCCGGGCTTTACCCGCGGCAGCGACAGCGCCTTGAGCGGATGAATTTCTGCCTTTCAGGCAGGCAACCCAGGCCCGCACCAGCGCGCGGTACACAACGTACAACGGCATCAGTGCTAGCGCTGCATAATCGCCCGACACTTCGAGCCAGCCATTCAGCAGCCGGTTTGCCGCACGTGCTCCTCCACGCGCTCGCAGATCCATGACGAGGAAGGCGATGTCATTCGCGACGTCGATCCAGCGCAGCGCATCGTCGAAGTCGATGCAGTCGAACATCGATATCTTGCCTCGCCAACGCACCACATTATCGAGGTGCAGATCGCCATGACACGCGCGCACGAAGCCAGTGGCGCGCCGCCCGTCAATAGCCGATGCATGCTTGGCGAGTTGATTGACGCACCACGCAGAAACATCATGCAACGCGGGATGGCAGACATTCGCAATGAGCGGCGCGTTGACGGCTTCGATCTGGGTCTGAAGCAGCGCGGCGCTGCCATATCGGGCCAGAGGAACCGTTCGCGGTGCGTGCCGATGATAGTGTGCAAGCCGGTGCGCCGCGCCATCGATATCGCGTGGCGTGAGTGCCCCTGTCCTGGCGAGATTCGAAAAAAGTGTCGCTTCGTCGAACCGTCGCATCTTGACGGTGTGCTCGACGGCGGCGCCGCGGGTCCCGAGTTTCAGCATGCTGCCGTGGCGCACGACAGGCAACACGTCGAGATAAAGACCTCGCGCAAGCGGCCTGTTGAGACGGACCTGCGCCTCACAGCATCGCTGCCGTGTATCCGCTGCGGTGAAGTCGACGAAGCCGGGCGCTACGGGTTTGATAACCTTGTACGCGAACCGCCCCGCGAGGTATACGACCGAGATGTGCGTTTCGATCCTAGCGATTCGGCCTGCGGGGTGACGATACGTACATGACCTTCGCATGGCCAAATCGAGCCCGCGCACCAGGCGTTGTGCCGCGCGAATCCGGTTTGCAAAATGCTGCCCTCCCTGGCGCGCCACGGGAGATACGCGTTTGGGCAGCCTGCGTTTTGCTTGAACGGTCACGCCTGTCTCCTGCGGTTCGCGTGTGTCGCGTTTCCTGGCTTGTACGGTATGTCCAGCGCCGCGTTTTCCACTTCGCGCCAGAAGTCACATAGCCTGGGATGCACGACATCGCGCCAGCGCGAGCCGGTGAAGAG
This sequence comes from Paraburkholderia bengalensis, assembly GCF_037126505.1. NCBI lineage: Bacteria > Pseudomonadati > Pseudomonadota > Betaproteobacteria > Burkholderiales > Burkholderiaceae > Paraburkholderia > Paraburkholderia bengalensis. The sequence continues at coordinate 25,008 of NZ_JACFYJ010000090.1, read as the reverse complement.
GTCGTAGTGATTGCATCGTGCGACGGTGAATTGTCTATCCGCTCGTGCTGGCGATGTTTTGCACAACGCGTGCGCGCAATGCGTCTGACCCGCGCCCGAGATGTCGTCGCAGTCACCTTCGATCGTGCATAAGGGGATGTGGCCGAGCGCTTCGGTCGCCACACGCCGTCCGGCGACCGACCACATCCGGCGCGGCAGCAGGTGCTCGTGAAAGACGACACGAATGATGTCGAGGAAATAGCATTCCGCCATGTCGAGCACGGCGGCGTACTCGTTCAGGGAGCGCAGCGCTTTCATGGCGCCCGGCACGTCACCCGCCAGCCACTTTGACCAGTAAGTCGACTCGAGACAGAATTGCCGTTCCGGATGCGCGGCGATGATGCCCGCCTGCTGGATGAAGCCGGGATAGACGCGCCGTCCCGCGCCGCGATACGCCGGCGGGACAATGTCGATTACATGGCCGCGAAACCAGTCGAGTGAATAGGAACTGGCGAAGCGGTCAACGAGGGTTGGGTTGAGACGGGTATCGATCGGTCCTCCGAGCAGCGAGACACTGACGAACGGAACGGGTTGAACACTACTAGCTAGCAATGCCGCGGCGGCAAGCGCCGGCACGGTCGCCTGGCAGACGGCGACGACATGTACGGGCGAACCCTGCGCGCGCGCGGTACCTATAAACCTTTCGAGCGCCAGCACGTAGTCGTCGAGCGAGAGAGACCCGGCTTCGCGCGGCACATCGCGCGCGTCGGCCCAGTCAGTGATGAAGACGTCGCGTTCCTCGAGCAACGTCTCGACGGTTTCGCGCAACATGACGGCGTGATGCCCGGCGAGTGGCGTACAGAGCACGACGGGCCATTTCCCGGCTGGCTCGGGCGCAATACGGTTGCGCGTGAAGCTGCGCAGCGTGCCCGTAGGTAGCGATTCGACAACGTGCTCATCAATGGTGATCCGGCCGCCCATGCTGGAGACTGATTGAATCGCAAATGACGGTGCCTGCCCGAAAGCGCACGTTGACCTGAGCAGCCACTGGCTCAATGCATTTGCCGCATTCCCCGGGTCGACCCAAGGCGCTGCCGCGCAAGGCACCGAGCCGCATTCATCTTGCGGACGTCCGGCAATCGCACGCGTCAGGCGTCGCTGTGCATCGATGAGGGCGTACCACATGATGAGCTCCGGCACCCTTCAATAGCGCAGGTAGCGTTGCCGCACCGGCCGGAACCCGTCCGCTTCGCGGGTCATGAGCGCGTCTAACGCGTCGGGACGGGCGCCGTTCCCGATTGCTTGCGAGATCCCGGATGATCCAATCGCATCGCGCGTCGCAGCAAGATCGAAGACCTGAGGATACAACGCGTGCAATGTCGCGACGATCGCCACACCGAGGCTGCCCGGCACGCCTTCGGGTGCTTTCCGAATGATGCGGAGGCCGTGGCAAAGCTGACCGCGATACGCGGACTCGGTGGGTACGAAATCGATGCGCTCGAAATGCGCATCGTCGCGCAGGCTGTTGAGCACAGCGGCCAGTCTCCCGCCATCGATCCACGGCGCGCCCACCCATTCGAATGGATGGGGCGTGCCCCGACCGACGCTGACATTCGCGCCTTCCAGCAGCGCGATGTCAGGGTACAGTTCGAGCGCGGTGAAGGTGCGAAGGTTGGGCGAAACCGGTATCCATCCGAGACCGGTGTCGGCAAAGCGCATCGAGCGCAGGTAGCCTCCCAGGGGTATGACGCGCAGGTCCGCGCCGATGTGGCGCTCTTCGTTGAACATGGTGGCGAGTTCGCCGATGGTCATGCCATGCTGCAACGGCATCGGAAAGTAACCGGTGAAGCTTTCGTGTCCCGTGTCCAGCGAAGGACCGCCGAAGCGGTCCGCGCCGAGCGGGTTTGGCCGGTCGAGTACGATCAGGGGGATGTGTGCCGCAGCGGCCGCTTCCAGCGCGTAGCCAAGCGTCGTCTCGTAGGTGAAGAAGCGCACGCCGGCGTCCTGCAGGTCGAAAACGAGGGCATCCAACCCGTCTAGCGCGCCTCGCGGGAAACGCGTCGTTTGTCCGTACAGGCTGTGTACCACCAGGCCACTCGATGAATCTGTGCTGTCAGCGATAGGTTTGTCCATGGCGATGTCAAGGCCGTGCTCGGGAGAGAAGAGCCTCGCCAGCGTAACGTGCGGAGCGTGCGACAGAACATCGATCGTCCGCTGGCCGTTCGCATCGAAACCGCTGCGGTTCGTGACGAGGCCAATGCGCATGCCCGCGAGCATCGCGAACCCCTGCGCGGCGAGCAGGTCGATACCTGTGCGGACCGGGCCTTTGGCGGCAGGCAAATGTGCCGCCAGGGCGAGCGCGTCGCGAGCGCCCGGAAGCGCCTCACCGATCTCCCGCGCGGAAACAGGGGCGGCGGCGCTCGACAGGAGTGCAAGCGCCTGAGCACGCAACGGGGCTGCATCGCCACCCTTGTTCGCATGTACGCGGTTGGTCAGGATAATCAAATAGCGCCGCGTCACGAAGTCGACCCATAGGCCCGTCCCCGTGTAACCCGTGTGGCCGATCGCACCAACGGGTGGCAGGCGATCCCGATTAGCCGAAAGCGGTGCGTCCAGTTCCCAGCCGAGCCCCCGCCACGGTAGCCCCGCCACCGTTGACGCTGGCACCGATATTCGGGCGATGCTTTCAGGACGAAGAATGTGGGCGTGACGGGACCGTGCCGGCGTTGCGCCGTCGCTGTCAGCCCGGCCATCCCGCAAGAGCATGCGGGCGAAGCGCGCAAGATCATCCGCTGTCGAAAAAAGTCCCGCATTGCCCGCCACGCCTTGCAGCGCGCTGGCGAGCGGGTCATGAACACGGCCCTGCCGCATGCCGAGCGAATCGGCTGTCGTCGGCGCGCTGCGAGCCGCGTGTGCCGCATCGGGCGTGAAGCCCGCATCTTTCATGCCCAACGGGCGGAATATGAATTCGCGGCAATACGCGTCGAGCGCGAGGCCGGTGACCCGCGTGACGAGTTCCCCAAGCACGATGAAATTGACATCGCTATAGATGATCCGCTCATCCGGCATCGCAACGGGTCTGATATCGGCAATGCTGCGCAAGAGCGCGTCCCGCGTCGTGCCGTGCCAGGATCCTGCATGGCCGGGAGGTTCCGCAGGCAATCCGGACGTATGGGACAGCAACTGCTGGATGGTGATCTGTGCCTTTCCGTTCGCGCCGAACGCCGGCCAATAGCGGGCAGCAGGCGCGGCAAGATCCAGCTTGCCGCGCTCGACGAGTTGCATGATCGCAGTTGTCGTGGCAACGACCTTCGTCAGCGAAGCGAGATCGAAGACGGTATCGGCTGTCATCGGCTCAATGCGCGGCCGCAGCATGCGATTACCCTGAACCAGTTGCCACGTCTGGCTCTCCGCCGTGCCTGCAATGATGACCGTCCCAGGAACGCGGCCGTCTGCTATCTCTTCTGAGACGATCTGCGAGAGCACCGTGCGCGCCTGTTCGTCGAACAGGGACGCCATGGCCGGCTCATGCGCGGCACCCGAGCATGCGATGAACGCGAGCGCGCGCAGTGGCCTCAATGCGGGCCTCAATGCGGCAATTGCGTGGGATCGTAGCGATTGCGGGGATTCCATAGCATCCACCCGTCGGTGTGCTCGGCGTCGGCGGCATCGATCTGTGCGCGAATTTCATCGGCGTCGAACTCGCGATGATCGAACGCATAGTCGCGAAACGCCTGGAGCCACGGACGAAAACGCACGCCCGGCAGGCCCGTGCGCCTTTGCGCTTCCGCCAGCGAGCGGCGCACGATCTGCCCCGGGTCCGCGGTTGGCTTTGTGCACCCAGGCAGACCCCATGTGAATCCGGACGGATACAGCATCGGCGAGATATAGTCGAGCGCCGTGCCGAATGTTTCGAGCTGCTGGCCAACCGCGGTGTCGTCGAGATTCCAGCATACGTAGCCGAAAATATCGGCTGCGACAAAGACATTGTAGGGCGCAAGGCGCGCACGGGCGGCCGTGAGAAAGCCCGCAATGGCGGCGGTGCGATTGGCTCGCGTATTGGGTTTGCTGAAAACGAGCCCAGGTGCATCCGGGAACCGCACATAATTGAACTGGATTTCGTCGAAGCCGAGTCGGGCCGCTTCTTCGGCAACGTCCAGGTTGTGGTCCCAGACTTCACGCCGGAACGGGTCGACCCACTGCAGTTGTTCGCGATCGCGCCATGCGTTGCCCTGTGCGTCCTGCACGCTCCATTCCGGATGTGCGCTCGCGAGCGGATCATCCTTGAAAACGACGATTCGCGCGATCAGGTACAGACCGTCACGATGCAGACTCTGTAGCAGCGCGGCCATGTCGTGGACAACGGGCGCGGGCGACGGCGCATTCGCTGCGGCACCGATTGACTCACGCGCATCGCTCGCGTACGAAGTCAGGCCCCGGTCGCCTTTCGCGTCGATCACGAGCGCGTTGATGCCGTTCGTGTCCTTCAGTGCTACGGCTGCGTCCCGCAAGGTCCGGCTTGCGACGCCATAGACGGACAGGTAGACGCCGCGGGCCCGAAAGGGCGCCAGCCGAACGACGAGGGGCTGCTCGGGCGTCAGGCTGACTGACGCCGACCGGTAACCCGGCGCACGAGCCGCCACGAGGTGCACGGCGCCGGCGCTGGAGAATGCTCCATTGGCGTCAGCGTATTGGGGTTTGCCGTCAAGCGTCACGGTTGCGTACGGTATGGGCTGATGCGTCGATTCATCGATGATCATGCCTTGCACCTCAAACGCAGCCCGCGAGGGCGCAATGTCGACAGCGACGAGCGTGGCAACGCAGCACAGAACGGCGGCGAGCCGTTTCATGGGTGTGCCTCCGTCGCGGGGACGGAGGGCGCGTCAGGCTCGCCAAGCAGGCGGGCGAGGATACGCGGCGTCACGTCCTCGACCATCAGGAATCGCGGCAGCGCCAACAAGGGTGAAGAGCGGTCGAGCCGCCGCGCCTTCAGCGTAAAAGCGGCCACATAGCCGAGTTTGCTCGCGATACGCATCACGTCGTCGTATACGCCGAAGGGCCAGGCGAGCATGTCGACGTGTCCGCCAACTTTGGATTCGATCAGCTCGCGCGAATGCTGCAGTTGTGTGGTTGCGAAACGCTCGAACTCGGCGGGCGACTGGCGACGCCGTTCGACGTTGAAATTCGGGTGCCACCAGGTGTGCGACTGCACATCGAACAGCCCGGTCGCGTGCATGGCGCGCAACTGCTCCCAGGTCAGCGCATAGGAAGCGTTCGAAATCGCGGACGGATAGACGAACAGCGTGATGGGTAGCTGCTCGCGCTGCGCAATGGGCAACAGTCGCTCATATACCGACTCGTGACCGTCGTCGACGGTCAGCGCAACGGATTTGGCCGGCAGCGTTGCGCCAGGCTCCCGTAGCCAGGCGACAATCCGGCGCAGCGGCACGATCTGGTAGCCACGTTCCCTCAGAAAGCGCACATGTGCTTCGAACGTGGCGACGCGCACGGTCATCGAATCGTCGTCCGTATCCGAAAAGCGATGGTAGACCAGGATAGCGACAGCCGAGACGGCTTCTTTCGGCCCGGCCGCCGCGAATGCCTCAGAGGCCGCAAGCAAGGCAGCCAACATTGCCAGGCATGCAAACAGCAAAATCCAGCCTGCGCCACGATATGCCGTGCCGGAGGAAGCGCGCCAAGGAAGGTGAATTGCGGAACTCATGCGAACTCCTGGTTCCAGCCACGGCCTGCCCCGTCGGCGCGTTCCTTTGGCGGGCGCGCAATCATGCAGTCGGTGGTGAGCAGCAACGACGCAACGGAGATCGCATTCTGGAGCGCCGTGCGTGCAACCTTGACGGGATCGACGATGCCGCGCTCGATCATGTCGCCGTAGTCGCCACGGGCGGCATCGTAGCCGAAGGCATCGTCGGCTTCGGCGACGGCATGCACGACGGCCTGGGCATCAGCACCGGCGTTTTGCGCGATCTGGCGTAACGGCGCGGCAAGCGCGTCGTGCACGATCTTTGCACCGATTTGTTGGGCCTGCGTTTCGCCGTAATGCTCCAGAACACGGCGCGCACGCAGCAATGCCACGCCGCCGCCGGGCACGAACCCTTCCTCGACGGCGGCGCGCGTTGAATGAAGGGCGTCTTCAAAACGGTTCTTGCGCTCGCGCAGCGCCGTTTCGGTTGCCGCGCCAACGCGGATGACGGCAACGCCCCCTGCAAGCTTGGCCAGACGCCGGTTGAGTGTGTCTCGCTCGTGGACATCGACCGTCGCGCCGATGCGCTTTTTGAGTCCCGCGATACGTTCGGCAACGCGCGCGTGATCGCCGTGACCGGCAACGATCGTCGTCGTCTCACGAGAAATCTCAATGCGCCGCGCGGCGCCCAGATCGTCGAGCGTGGCATTTTCAAGGGTGCGACCCATCTGCGCAGAGATGACCGTGGCCCCCGTGAGCGCGGCAAGGTCCGCCAGTTGGTCAGTACGGCTTTCGCCAAAGCCTGGTGAGCGGATTGCGCAGGACTTGAAAGTGCCGCGCAGATGGTTGACGACGAGTGTCGCGAGCGCTTCGCCTTCGATCTCGTTCGCGATGACGAAAAGCGGTTTGCCCGTCGCCATGACGGCTTCGAGGACGGGCAGCATTTGTGCAATTGACGCAATGTTCATGTCGCACAGCAACACCCTGGGTTCGTCGAGGACCACATTGCGGCGCTCTTCATCGAGAAAAAGCGGTGAGACGAAACCCCGGTCGATCAGCGAGCCGTCGACCGTCTCCAGTTCGTCGTCGAGTTTCGAGCCGTCCTCGATGCTGATGGCGCCTTCCTTGCCGACGCGCTCGACGGCGTTGGCCACCAGCGTGCCGATGCTCGCGTCGCCGCTCGCCGATATCGTCGCGATCTGCCGCATTTCATCGGCCGACGAACACGGGCGCGCAAGCCTGTGCAGTTCCTCGACGACCCGTTTGCCCGCATCTTCGATGGCGCGCCTGAGCGCCATGGGATCGTGACCGGCAGTCACACACTTGTTGCCTTCGACGACGATCGCCTGCGCGAGTGTCGTGGCTGTCGTCGTGCCGTCCCCGGCGATTTCACTCGTGCGCGTGGCGACCTCGCGCAGCAACTGCGCGCCCATTTCCTCATAAGGATCAGGCAGGTCAACCGAACCCGCGACGACCACGCCAGAATTCGCCACGAGAGGTGCGCCCGGGGTGCGGTCAACGATTACGTTGCGTCCGCCCGGACCAAGCGTGACCTCCACCGCCTCGGCGAGCACGTTGACACCGTTGAGTAGCAGTTGCCGTGCATCCTGGTGAAATACGAGCGTCTTGTGTGACACGACGGACCTCCGCATGGGTTGACGGATGGCGCCTACGTTGCGCAACCGAAATGGACTGTCTGCCTATTTGAACCATCGCGAGCGGTTGTTGGCTTGATCTGTATCAACAGGCTTCAGGCAATGCAACGGACATGCGAATCACCCATATGGCTCGCGAACGATTGATCGACATCAAACCCTGTGCCGCGCTATCAACGATGCTGAACCTGTCGCGCGTTGGACGACGTGGAGGGCACGATGAAATCGGATGAAGCGCTGTCGCAGGAGATTGAGCAGGCCTTGCATAGGGAGCGGGCCATTGATACGGGACAAATCCGCGTCCACGTGCACAACGGCGTCGTCACGCTCACGGGTACGGTGCCCACCGTTCTGCAGAAGCAGGCTGTCGAAAGAGCGCTGCAGGGTGTCGTCGGCTGCCGCGCACTCGTCATGGAACTCACCCTTCCGTCCGCGAATGCCTATGTCAGATCAGATGAGACGCTTGCTGCGAGGATCGTCGCGATGCTGTCGCGAATGACGGGCCTGCCGGCCGACCGCGTGCGCGTGGAGACGGAGCACGGCTGCGTCACGCTCACAGGTTGGGTCGACACGGAAAGGCAGCGGCAGGCGATCGGAACGCTGGTCGGCAGCATGGAAGGCGTCGTCGGCGTGAGCAACCGGCTCGCCGTATGCGAGCCGCCTGTCGAGGACGTTGCCGCGCAGATTGCGCTGACGCTCAGCCAGCGTCTGCAACGGGAAATCGAAGGGATATCGGTCGATATCCGTGACGGCATCGTGACGCTTTCCGGTACCGTCGGCTCGCTCGACGAGAAGCGCGCAGCGTGCCTCGCGGCGTCTCAGGTGCTGGGCGTGCGCCAGGTCGTGGATCGATTGAGCGTCGCATGAGCGTGCCCGCGGACAATCCTGTTGCGCGCGGCTGCTATCGCCGACTGCTCGTTGTCGTACGCCACGGCGGCGCCTGCCCTGCCGTGATCCTTGACTATACGAGCGCGTGGGCAATGCGAGATGCTGTCGCGCACGTCGCGGTGCTGTCCGACGGCGCGGACGAAGACGGCGGCGTTACGCCGGGCATGGTCAGCGCCGGCTGCCCGAATGTTGCGACGGCGGACGCGATGCGTTGCTCACTGGTTACGCGCGGACTGGACGCGACGGAATCGCATGTGCTGCCCGTGCACGCCGGTGCAGGCATCAGCGACGCCGTTGCGGAACTGGCTGGCCGCTGGGGTGCGGACATCGTGCTGACCGACTACCCGTCTCCCGCGCATCTGGCGCAGGCGTCCGCATGCAACGTGCTTTTCCTGCCCACAGATGGATCACACAGGTTCCACGTCCCGCCTGGCCGCATATTCGTGGCAAGTGACGACAGCGCAGCCGCGGATTGTGCTGTTGAAGAAGCGAAGCGTGTGGCTGGCAACGCGGAGTTGCGGAGAGCGTACGTGTCCTGCGAACCGGAAGCGGGTACGTTGCCTGGTTCTGCGACAGTCGTGCTCGCAGCGGCCCATCACGGAGATAACCTTGCGCACGCGATCCTGCAGGCCGCACGCGAATGGGGTGCTGATCTGCTGGTACTCGGCACACATGGCCCGGTACGGCATGCACGATGGCGCTACGGGAGCGTCGCGACCGCAGTCGCACTGGTTTCGGACGTGCCGCTTCTCCTTGTTCCCGAGCGATCATGATGCCCGTCCAGCGTCCCTCGCGCGATGCCCGCAAGCCCACACGCTGGTTCGATCTGGCGGGTAGTGCGTTCACATTTCTTTTTGTTCTGCTCATTGCGCTGCAGTTCATGACACTGCAAGGCAGGACCACGGAGATCGCTTACAGCGACTTCCAGCAACTCGTTGCTGCCCGGCAGGTGAAGGACCTGGAAGTGACGCCAACGCGGATCAGCGGCTCGCTCAGGATGCCGGGTGCCGCGACCTTCCTGACAGCGTCCGATGCGATCGCCGTGCAGAAGACTGGCGAACCGTGGCGGTTCACGACGGTTCGCGTCGCTGATGACCGGCTCCCCCAGGCGCTTGCGGCAGCGGGTATCCGCTATACGGGTGGCGTCGATAGCGCCTGGCCCGGCATGCTGCTTTCATGGGCCGTTCCGTTGCTGGCGCTCTTCTTCGTGTGGAATCTGATTGGACGGCGCGCGGGCGGTTTGCAGGAATACACGAAGATAGGCCGCAACAACGCACATATCCTGGTGCAGGACGAAACCGGCATCACCTTCGACGATATCGCCGGGATCGACGAAGCCAAAGCCGAGCTCAAGCAGATCGTGGCCTTTTTGCGCGATGCCGAACGCTATCGCAGACTTGGCGGCAAGATTCCGAAGGGCGTGCTGATCGTGGGCGCGCCCGGCACCGGCAAGACACTGCTCGCGAAGGCCGTCGCGGGTGAGGCTGGCGTGCCTTTCTATTCCGTCAGCGGCGCAGCGTTTGTCGAGATGTTCGTCGGCGTAGGCGCGGCCCGGGTGCGGGATCTGTTCGAACAGGCGCAGGCCGAAGCGCCATGCATCGTATTCATCGACGAACTGGATGCGCTGGGCAAGGTACGTGGGGCAGGCTTGACCTCTGGCAATGATGAGCGCGAACAGACTCTCAACCAGTTGCTCATCGAGATGGATGGTTTCAAGTCGAATTCCGGCGTCATCATCATGGCGGCCACGAACCGGCCGGAGACACTCGATCCGGCGCTGTTGCGTCCGGGCCGCTTCGACAGGCATATCGCGATAGACCGGCCTGATCTGAACGGCCGCCGTCAGATTCTCGCCGTGCACACACGCCACGTGAAGCTTGCGGCGGGGGTCGATCTGAACGAACTGGCGTCGCGCACGCCCGGGTTTGTTGGAGCAGACCTCGCGAATGTCGTCAACGAGGCTGCCCTGCATGCAGCCGAGGCGGACAAACAGGCAGTTGACATGTCGGACTTCGATGAGGCGATCGACCGTGCGATGGCGGGCATGGAGCGCAAGAGTCGCGTGATGAACGCGCAGGAAAAGGTCACGATCGCGTATCACGAAGCAGGTCATGCGCTGGTCGCGTATAGCCGCAAGCATTGCGACCCTGTCAAGAAAGTATCGATCATCCCGCGCGGCGTTGCGGCGCTCGGCTATACACAACAGGTGCCGACTGAAGACCGCTACGTGCTGCGTCACAGCGAACTGCTCGACCGGCTCGATGCGCTGCTTGGCGGCCGCGTCGCAGAAGAACTGGTGTTTGGCGATGTATCGACGGGCGCGGAGAATGACCTGGATCGCGCGACCGACATGGCTCGCCATATGGTGACGCGGTATGGCATGAGCGAGCGCATGGGTCTCCTGACCATCGGTGAATCCGCGGACCAGATTGTCTTGCCAGGGTTTGACCGCTGGCGCGGTTCATCCTGCAGCAATGACACTGCACACCTTGTCGACGAAGAGATCCGCCGGATGCTGGACGACGCACACACCCGGGTCAGGGCGACGCTTTCCAGCCAGCGCGGGACGCTTGAACGCATCGCCCGGTTACTGCTCGAGCGCGAAGTACTGGACCATAAGATGCTGCAAAAGGCGATTGACGGTGTATCGCCCTCGGAAATGCCTGCGAATCCCGCCATCGACACGGCGAACCGGGAGTCACAGGCGCCTGTGCTTGAGAGCATCGAGAGCCCCAACGCCGAGGTCGAGGCCGGGCAGCACAACGAATCCTGCTCAGGCTGACGGCAACCATGTTGCATGGGATCGGAGCAGGTCGCCAGAGCGCCAACTTTGGTGGGAAGGAGGAACGCCATGCCGCTTCACAATGCGGATTGCGTCGCGGCCTTCAGCGAAACTGCGGACCTGCTGGAAATACTGGAGGCGAATCCTTTCGGGGTACGCGCATATCGGCAAGCCGCGCGTAACCTCTCGGCCTTCGGCAGGGATGTCGCCACCATGATTGCGAACGGTGACGACCTGCATGCGATCGGTGGAATCGGTCCAGACCTGAGCGCGAAACTGCATGAGATCGCGAATACGGGAACGTGCGACCTGCTCGAGGAATTGCGGCACAAGGTTCCCGTCGCACTGCTGGACATGCTGGACATGCTGGACATGCTGGACATGTCTGGCCTCGGGCCGCGCCGCGTTCGCATGCTGCACGCGGCGTTGCAGGTCGATACGCTCGACGATCTGCGCGAAGCAGCCAGGGCGGGCAAGGTGCACACTGTACCGGGCTTCGGAAAAGGACGTACTGAGCCCACTCGATATCGTCATCGCAGTGGGATGCCGCGCCGCCAGGAAAGCGGGGTGTCCTCGTATCGATCGCCTCTGGTGCCCATAGTTGCGAAGGGCTGTCGAATCTTCGGTGGGATATCGCGCAGGCGCGGCGTGCATGGCTCACGAGGCCCGACGTGTTGAATACGAGGTCGCTTGAGCAGTTGCGCCCACTGCTCCTGAAACCAGTGTTCAGGGAGCAGCTCGCGCGAACCGCTGCCTTATGACACACGACATCTGGCTCGCGTGTCTCGCTGTTTGTCCGCGATCGACGGTAAGGGAACGCTTGATATGGATCAACGGCGCCACCCTCCGCGAGTCTACGCTGTAGGTGCAGTTTCACGATAGAGAGGATCGTGAAGTGTATGTGGAAACAGCGGCTTGGCATGAGACCAGCGTAAGCCGCTAAAGCGTCAATACAGCTCGACAGGAGAGTTTCAATGAAGAGCGACGTGCAGTTGAAAAAAGAAGTGGAGCAGGAACTGGAATGGGACCCTTCTATCAACGCAGCAGGAATTGGCGTCGAAGTCCACGACCGCATTGTCACCCTTGCCGGCCATCCAGGCAGCTTTGCAGAGAAGCTCGCGGCGCGTCGGGCGGCACAACGCGTGGAAGGCGTGAAAGGCGTCGTGGTCGAACTCGAAGTTCGTGTGCCGGCTCACGACAAGCGCAGCGACGAGGAAATTGCCGCGGCGGTCCGCTCGGTTCTGGAATGGACAGCGGGACTGTCGGAGAAGGAAGTAAAGGTCACCGTCGAGAAGGGCTGCGTGACGCTCTCCGGTGAGGTCGACTGGGGCTATCAGATGAAGACTGCGGAGAACGTTGTCGTCCCCCTTCGCGGCGTCGTGACCGTCGTCAATCAGATCAACGTGCGCGGCAACGCGTCTGGGGGCGACATCGCCGGGAAAATCGGCGCGGCGCTGAAGCGTCATGCCGAAGACGAAGCCCGGCACATCGACGTCGACGTGAACGATGGCACCGTCACGCTGCGTGGAAAAGTGGGCTCTTTTCCGGAGAGATCGATTGCATGCAGTGCAGCGTGGTCCGCGCCTGGTGTGCACAACGTAATCGATCAGCTGTCGATTGGCGCGTAGCGCAGTGCCGCATGCAATTGCGTTGCTCAGGCGATGGCTTGCCGCAGCGACGATGTGAGCCGGCTATCTGGTCGGACAATCGGGGCCATGTCCTGGCCTGCTTACTTTGAAGGAGAGGTGCAATGAGCAATCTGACGCGTTTTGACCCGTTCTCGCTGGATCCTGTTGCGGATCTGTTTCAGGGTTTCTTCCGACCCATGCGCTCGATGATCACGACGCAGGACACCGAACTTGCGTCGATGAAAATCGACGTCACGGAGAACGACGGCGCTTATTCAGTGAAGGCCGAGCTTCCGGGTGTGGACAAGAAGGACATTGATGTTCAGATCGACGGCCGCATTGTCTCGATCAACGCCAAGGTCGAACGAAACAAGGAGGAGAAGGAGGGCGAGCGTGTGATTCGTCGCGAACGCTATTCGGGGGCATTCAGCCGCTCGTTTTCGCTGGGGGGGGGAAGTCGACGAAGCCAACGCAAAGGCCGAATACAAGGACGGTGTGCTGTCGTTGAGCCTGCCGAAAAAGGCGCCGACCGATCAGAAGCGGCTGACTATCAGCTAACGACATGATGGCGCGCCGTGTCATGGCGCGCTTTGTTGTCGCTTGGGATGCGGGCCGGAGTATGTCGTCGGCCCGCTTCGTTTTGGCGATGTGCAAGAATGGGATGCAAATGGCGTCACGTGATTTCAATCCGCGAGGGAAGTCAGCGTCGTACCGGGTGCGCCGACTGTCTGCGCAAGAATGGGTAATTCATCCTCGTTGAGTTTCAGCGCGTCGCTCAGCAAACGGTGATTGATCCAGCCGCGAACGACGCAGCCGAGCCCTTCCGACGCGCAATACAGCGCGACGTTCTGTGCCATCGCGCCTGCAGCGACAGCAGAGAAGATATCGCGCTGCTGGGGTGGCATCTCGGACAGACGCGACATGTTGACCACATATACGAGATCAAGGGGGGGCGTCGCCGACGAAGTCCTGATAGCCGGTCAGATTACGCGCGTCGCTTGCGTGCTTGAGTACGAGCCGGTGCGTCGGTGCATCGTAGCGATAGACGCCGTTTGGCAGCACGGCATAGATATCGATTTCGTTGAAGGCGTGCGCAGACGGAGCCGTGCGGCCACTGCTGGCGGGGCGATTGATGCCATCGGCCGCCCACAGCAGCGCGCCGAGCGTGGCGGGTGCAAGTGGGGCGTCGGAGAACTCGCGCGTACTGGCACGCAGGGCGAGTGCTTTCATCAGCCGCGCGCCCGAGGACATGTCCGGCCTGGGCAATTCGAGGAAAGCGGGGGCTTCTCCCTGGGCATGAGCCGGCGCACGACCGGGAGCGGGTTCATAGGTCAGCAGTTGCGGGTCGGTCATGATCGACTCCTCCGTTGATGGATCGATGCTTGTGCGGATGCATCAGCGCATCGTTTCCAGGATAGCGGCAGTCTGATGCATGCCGCTTGATTTCAGTCAACCGCGTCGTGATGCGGCTTACGAGACCAGTAACCGAGCAGCAAGACGGCGCCCGCCATACCACATCGACGTGCGCGAAATGCGCAACACCTGATCCTTCGCACAAAGCGGCGGGCAACAGTTCAATCAGCGCGTAGCCGGTCGCAAAGAGCCATGCGGGCATTGGAACGGGCGGGAACAGCAAGACGACCCACCGGTGTGGAAAGATCAGTGCATAGGCGACCAGGACGCCGAATACACCTGCCGACAAGCCGATCGCCGGATAGGCGTCGCCTGCGACCGTCAGGGCCGTGAGCAACTGGGCAATCCCGCCCACATACCACGCTCGCGGTGTAAAGCTTCAATGTTTTACGGGCTCCGAGCACGCGCTCGACCTCACTGCCGAACATGAACAACCCGAGCATGTTGAACGCGAGATGCCCCGGGTTCGCGTGCAGCGCACTGTCTAAGTCAGCAGTTGCCGCACGTGAAAAGCGGGCGCATCTGCACTTGCCGAACGGAGCGGCCACAGGGCAAAGCGGTCGATCAGCGAGTTCGGGCCAGCGGCCTCGATCATGAACACAAGCAGGTTCAGTACGAACAGCACGAGGATCATGGTTTGGCGACTGTGTGAAGTGCGCGGCGTGTGGATAAGACCGGGATCGGATTACCGCCGCGAATGCGCCTGCGCTTGATCTGCATCAGACCCGTGACCTTGTGGGGAGTCGAAGCTTTCACGGTGGCTCGCACCACGACTTACTCCGAGGAGATGCGCGATGAAATCAGACCGGCAGTTGAAGAAGGACGTCGAGGAGGAACTCGACTGGGATCCGGCCGTTAACGGCGACCGACATTGGCGTGGAGGTAACGGATCGCGTCGTCACGCTTTCCGGGCATCCGCCGAGCTATGCGGAAAAGCTCGCAGCAGAAAAGGCAGCGCATCGCGTGGCGGGCGTAAAAGCTGTCGTGGTGGAAATGCAGGTCCGGTTGCCGCAGAAAGACGAACGCACCGATGAAGACATTGCCAATGCCGTGCACGCGATCCTGCACTGGACCGTGGGCCTGCCTGACGATTCCGTAAAAGTTCAGGTGGAAAAGGGTTGGGTCACGCTGACGGGCGCGGTCGATTGGGCGTACCAGAGCCATGTCGCCGCGCGCACTGTCAGCCATATGCGCGGCGTGCGCGGTGTCGCAAACCGGATCGAAGTGCGCGGCAATGTCGCATCGGAGGACATCAGCGGAAAAATCGCACAGGCGATGCAGCGGCATGCCGAACGCGAAGTCAAGCACATCAGCATCGCTGTCAAGGATGGAACGGTGACATTGACGGGCAAAGTGGGATCTTACGCGGAGCGCGCAGTCGCGAGAGGGGCCGCGTGGAGTGCACCCGGCGTGCGCGCTGTGGTCGACGATCTTGTCGTCGAATGAAATTCATCTCATCGCGGCCGCGGCAGTGTCGGCGTGCATTGCTGCGAGAAACAAAGGGAGCGTGACATGACGTTGTCTGGAAATGTGCAGGAAGGGACATGGTCGGTGAACGTCCAGACCGAGGAGGCGGACGATGGCGGGTATCGGGCGACTGTCCATGTCCAACATTCATCGCCCGAAGGTGACTTCGAGCATACCTTTCGACACGCAAGAAAGTTCAGCACAGAACGGGAAGCCGTCCTTGAAGGACTGCGCGAAGGTATGTGTTGGATCGGGCTCAAGATGACGCGCACTATCAAGCATGTCACGTGACAGGGAGCCCGGCCGGTGGCGCGTTCGCAGGCCATTGGTCAGCGCTGCGCGCCTTTCGTCTCATGCAGACGGGCAGTCTTGTGAACGGAACGTTCGGGCCTTCTTTTTTCTCGTCGTTTCGTCGACCATGACTAGGCTTGTGCCGTGGCGGAGCGCCCCGCTTCATCAGATACGGGGTTGACGAAACCGAGCCGTGCCGCGTCGCCTTCACCGCAATGCGCAAGTACGCTCGTGCGTGCCTTGTCGCGCAGGCGCGCCATTGCAGTAAGGTCGGCTGCCCCGGGCTCGATGGGGGCGCCAGCCGTTACCGTGACGAGAGCGCGTTTCGGGATCCAGTCGCCATCCGGGAGTGCCGTGCGGGTGCCGTCCAGCGCAACCGGTACAACGTGGCGGCGTGCAAGACATGCCGCGCGGAATGCGCCGAGGTGGAATGCGCGCAGGCCGGCCGCGCGCGTAAAACTGCCTTCGGGAAAATACAGAAGACGCTCGCCGCGTTCCGCCAACTGCACAAGTTCCTGCTCGTCGGCGATGCTCGAGGAGAAATTTGACCGTTCCACAAAAGACGCGCCGAGCGCGCGGAGCAGATGTCCAAGCAGCCACTGCCGTGCGAGTTCCTGTTTTGCGACGAAGTGTACCGGAGCGGGCAATACCGATGCGAGCACGACGACATCCAGATAGCTGGTGTGGTTAGATACGAGAACGGCCCCAGGCATAGCCAACGCCTGTATTTCCCCGGCGAGCCTGATCTCGATGCTCGCGAGCTTCAGGAACCAGCGACAGGCACGCGCCGCATGACACCAGTTGCGCGCATGGTCATGGCTTGTACCCGTCATGGCGAAAAGGCACGAACCCAATACGGCAACAGCACCATAACACCATACCCCGTGCGCGGCGCGGAACACGGGTTTCAGAGCGCGGCGCATCAACGGCTTGACGCTGCCGGCCATCAATGTCACCACTTGTAGCCAGACTGAACGCCCGACAAGATTGCCACCGTTGGACATGAATGCCTGCAGCGTCGCTGCGTGCCGGATCTTTCCGCCTGGCGTGCGCGGGATACTGTCGGGCGGCACGAGTGCGACCTGCTCCGCTGGCGAACCATACAGCGCGATCGTTGCCGCGTTAATCTTCGCCTTCAGGGCCTCGCATTCGGCAACAACATTTGATCGGGTCTCGGCAACAATGACCAGGCGTTCGGTCGCACCCGATGGGCTGGCCCCCCGCATACGGCAACGCCACCGTGAACGATGCCTGGAAGCCTGCCTATGGTTTGTTCCAGTTCGTATGGGAAGAAATGCCGGCCTCCGCGGATGATCATGTCCTTTATCCGACCGGTGACATAAAGCTCACCATTCGCCACGTACCCGAGATCACCGGTATCGAGCCAGCCGCCGTCGCTCAACCGCGCGCTCAGCGTCGGATTGCGCCAGTAGCCTGTCGTGGCCGATGTCCCCCGAAATTCGATACGTCCAATATGGCGTTCGGCGAGCTCGCGCCCCTCCCTGTCGACGATACGCAGTTCTGTGCCGTTCAGCGGAAAGCCGCAGCCAACTGTTTCCACGGTGTCATCGCCGTTTAAAGCCTCTGTTGCCACCTACTGCGTGTCCAGCGCGGCGCGCACGACGCGATCGGTGTGCAACCCGCGGCCAGGCGGCGGGAACGTGACGGCCAGCGTGTTCTCCGCGAGTCCATAAACGGGTGCGATCGCACCGGGATGTAACCCGTGGCGCCCGAAGCGGGTGACAAACGCGCGCATGGTGTTCTGATTGACGGGTTCGGCCCCGCAAAAGGAAAAGCGTAACGATGAAAGATCGATGCCCGCCAGCTCGTCGTTTCGCAGGTGCCGCACACAGCGGTCGTAGGCGAAATTCGGCGCGGCGGTGAGGGTGCCGCGATACTGATCGATCAGGCGTAGCCAGCTCGAGGGTCGCGCAAGGAACGTAATGGGCGAAGCGATCACGACAGGCACGCCATAGTAAAGTGGCGCGAGCCATGCGCCAATCAGGCCCATGTCGTGATAGAGCGGCAGCCAGCTGATCATCACATCGTGCGCCGTCACACAGATGCGATCTCCCATTGCACGAATATTGGCGAGCAGGTTTGCGTGCGTCAGTGTGACGCCTTTCGGATCCCCCGTACTACCGGATGTGTACTGGAGCAAAGCAACGTCTGCCGGTTGGGCTGCGACGACGGGATCGAGCGGCGTGCGACGAATCTGCTGCGGCAACAGGACATGGCGGAGTTGCGGCACGCGCCACGCGAGCAATTGTGCGATGGCCACGGCCTTGTCAAACGAAATGAGCGCCTTGACCTGTGCGTTGGCCAGGATAGCCGCATTGCGCGCGACGTGTTCCTGCAGTGCCTGCAATCGCGCGGGCGGGTAGAGCGGTACCGGGATCGCGTTACGCAGCAGAATCGCGAGAAAACAGACGAAGTAGTCACGCGAGGTCGGCAACATGAGTGCGACCGTATCCCCCTGCCCGATGCCGATCAATCTCAGCCCGCCCGCAATCTGCATGGCTTCGCGATGCAATTCGTCGTAGGTGATACGCGTTTCGGCAAGGGAATCGTCAATCAATACGAGATGCGTGCGTTCGCCGGCATGCGCCGCGTGCCATTGCAGGGCTTCGCAAAGCGTCGCTATGGCAGCAGGTGTATTGGCCGCGCGAGCGTCGGATCGCCCGGCAGGCTCAACTGTGACCAAAGTCGCCTTTTGTATCGCCCGCGTCTGGTCAATCGGGTTCAGCGCGTGCAAAACATCGTTCGCACAACCGCCTCGTGCAAAAATGTCAACGGGCAACTGTACGCCGAACGCCTGTTCGACGCGCGAGAGGAGTTCGGCACGCGCGAGGCTGTCGAATCCGAGTTCGCTTTCGAAGCGCGCCGTGAGCGTGACCCGGTCCGGCTCGTACGCCGTCCCCTGCAACTCCTTCGCGAGCTCCCTGATGACGGCAAGCAGACGTTGCTCGGTCGCAGGTTGCGCAAGCGCGCCGTCGGTCTGTAAATTGGGAAGAGGCATGACTACCCTCCGATAGGGATCGCAAACAGGGCTGGCCGCTGTGCAGGCTGCAGATGTCTGCGGCCAATCTTCCCAGCCAAATGGTCGCTGCAAACTGAGTCTACGAACGGGCGTCGAATGGTCGTTGACGCAGGTCAATCGCGCACTGCGTCCCTCTGGTATGCGCGAGTTGTGGTGACTAGACGCAGGTCAATTCGGGGAATTCGGGCGCGGGTATGGTACGTACGATGACTAGCCAGAGGCAGCCGAACGATGACATCGACGCCCTTTCTCGCTGCAGACGACAAGGCTACCGTCGCAGAAATGCGCCGGCCAACTACCAACGCATTCGCCGGCATCCAGCGGCGCACGCCTGCGTCGCAGCATTGACAGGGGGCTTTTCCCTAGCGTCGGTTGCACTCGCGTTCATGGACTGGATGCTGACATATGACGGTCGCACCAGGCGGGCAAAGATCAGCCACCCGAAGACCGGGCGCATGCAAGATGACTCTCGCTTTGCCAGTGACGCATGGTTGGTATGGCCGTTCCACGTTCATCGCGACGGCTTCCTCCGCCCGCAGCGAGCTGTGTGAACTGCTGCAGTACATGGCCACGACGCCTACGGTGGTTTGAGAGCCGATACTGATCGTACCCCCGGATCATGAAGTACTACATCCTCGATCTTCAGTCCCACGATTCGTTGATCCGACCGTCTGGGGGCGCAGGGCCTGAAGGCGGACGAACTGGCGTTCATCATTCCCCGACGCACATTGACCCATCGCCGGCAACAGCACGAACGCCTGTCAACCGAGGAGTCCGACCGCGCAATCCGCCTGGCGAGGATCGTTGCACAGGCAAACACTGCTTTTGGAAACGCAGAAAAGGCGATGCGCTGGCTCCGAAGCCCGCAAAGCCGGTTTGCCGGCCGCAGTGCGCTCGAAATGGCTGGAACCGAACATGGTGCACGGCTGGTCGAGGAAGCGCTGGTGCAGATCGACGAAGGGTACTTCGCCTGATGGTGTTGTTGAGAATCAGTAACTACGCCGACCTGCGGGGAATAGGGGGATTACGCGCGCCGGGCCGATGGCACTTCGCCGGACGGCCGGTCGTCTATCTGGCCGAACATCCCGCCGGCGCGCTTCTGGAAACGCTCGTTCATCAAGGAATCCGTTCCACGGCCGATCTGCCCGATACCTATCGATTGCTCCGTGTAGAGGTCAGCGACGAGGTCGTAGTCGCGCAAATTGAAGAAGACGCGATGCCGGACGACTGGCGCGCAGATGAGTGGTGGACGCGGGCCGCCGGCAGCGAGTGGCTGGACGCAGACAACACGGCCTTACTCAAGGTGCCCAGCGCGGTGATGCCGTTTGCGTACAACTATCTTCTGAATCCGGCTCACGACGCCGCCGCCAGAATTACCATCGGCCAGGTCGTCGATGTCCGGCACGACCCGAGGATCATGCGCCTCCTGACTCACAGCTGACGCGGGTTCACGGGCTCGATTTTCTCTCGGGCAACAACGTATTTGACATAAACCAAATTATCAATTTTTTGCATGTAAGAGCAATATGAGAATGTCGTATTCTAGCAAGATACAAATGTCGTGTTTTGCCGGTGCTGGCAAGCTGGCGGCTCTCTGCACGCATGCGGGAGCCGCTCATGAAGGCTGGCACACTCGTGACATTGAACATGCGCGAACTCGATCGTTTGAAGGTGATTCAGGCGGTGGTTGAACTGGGTTTGAAGCCCGGTCGTGCCGCCGAGCGGCTGGGCCTCACGGTACGTCAGGTCCAGCGGCTGGTGATGCGCTATCGCGAATCAGGCGCTGCGGGACTGGCCTCGCGCAAGCGCGATGGTCCGGGCAACCGGAGACTCGATGAGGGGCTGGCCCTGCGCGCCCTAACCATCATTCGCGAGCGCTACGCCGATTTCGGGCCGACGCTCGCGTGCGAGAAACTGCGCGAGTGCCACGGTCTGGTACTGTCGAAGGAAACCGTGCGCCGGCTGATGACGGACGCCGGGCTGTGGATGCCACGCCGGCAGCGTCCGCCAAAGATCTACCAGCCGCGCGCGCGGCGCGCCTGCCTGGGCGACCTGGTGCAGATCGACGGCAGCGATCACCGCTGGTTCGAGGACCGGGCGCCGGCCTGTACGCTGCTGGTGTACGTGGATGACGCTACGAGCCGCCTGATGACGCTGCACTTCACGGCCACCGAGTCGACTTTCAGCTACTTCGAGGCGACGCGGGCGTATCTGGAACGTTACGGCAAACCGGTCGCGTTCTACAGCGACAGGGCCAGCGTGTTCCGGCCGACTCACACGCAGACCGGCGACCGGGGCGTCACGCACTTTGGCCGCGCGATGTACGAGCTGAACATCGATACGTTCTGCGCCAACAGCAGCTCCGCGAAGGGCCGCGTCGAGCGTGCGCACCTGACGCTGCAGGACCGGCTCGTCAAGGAACTGCGACTACGTGGTATCAGCACGCTCGCCGAAGCGAATGCCTGGGCACCGTCGTTCATGGCGTCGTACAACGCGCGCTTTGCGAAACCACCGAAGAGCACGTTCGACGCGCACCGGCCGCTGCGTGGCGACGAGGATCTGGACGCGCTGCTGACGTGGCGCGAACTGCGGCGCGTGACGAAGTCACTGACGGTGCAGTACGACCGGGTGCTGTACCTGCTCGACGACACGCCATCGAACCGCAAACTCATCCACCGGTATATCGACGTGTGGGAGTATCCGGACGGCCGGATCGAGGTCAGGGCGGATGGCGCGGCCCTTCCCTGCATCCCCTATGACCGGCTGGCCGAGATCGACCAGGGCGCGGTGGTCGAGCACAAGCGGCTGGGGCACGTGCTGCAGGTCGCGCAGGCGCTGCAGGCGCAGCGCGACGACCGGCGGATCTCGGGCTCGCCGTCGCGTACCAACCGGGGCGAGGCGGTCCAGTCTGACCAGCGCCGACCGGGCACAAAGAAGCAGCGCGAGTTCACAAAAGCCGATGTCGATGGCGTGATCATGCAGCTGGCGCAACTGAATCAGCCGAAGCAGCACTGCCAACCTGATCGTCGGTCAGCAGGATCTGTCTGAACGGACTGACACGCCCCGCCCGTTCAGTCCGCATCCTTCGACACTGCATGGACATTCAAACCCTGAAAGACAGACTCAAACCCAACGTCAAAACCACGACATCTGTAAATAGCCAGCGCTACGACATTTGAATCTGGCTTTGACATTGCATGCAAGGTGCGCCACACATCGTCGAGCGTGGGCGCGTCTCCGCTAGGCGGCTCGTCATGCTCTGGGATCGGCAGCGTGTCCCACCAATCGTACTGGCAGACCCGGCAAAATGTCGCGCGGCCAGCGCTGTTGTTCAGCAGACGTCCGTGTCCCAGCGGGCAGTCTTTCGCGTCAGTCAATTGTCAACCCCTCAACGACGGCGGAAGATCGCCCACGCGCCCCGACTTATAGAGCTTCTTCTGCAACCTAACCCACGCAACCAGCAGGTCGGCGTGCTCGGCCAGAAGGCCGTCGAGCTTCGCTCGCATCTGGTGGGCGGCGTCAAGCTTGCCTGAGCGCGTCAGGTCGTGGATCGCCTTCTGGCACGCGGCGCAGTGTTCGACGAGCTCCAGTGAACGTGCGTCGAACCTGCGAAAGCGCACCAGATCCTGGTGCGCATCCTGCTGGTCGAGTTCCGGAAATAGCGCCTTCCGAAACCATTCGTCATCTCGTTCGCGCGTCGTCATGGTCGGTCCCGCCGTGTCACTCGGTGCCGCGCGCCATGTCGCGGAGCTTGCCGAGTTCGCCGTTGGCCCACGTCCTGAATGACTCAATCTCGACGCGCACCTTCTCGAGCTCGGCGAGGGCGGCGTCGTCTGTCGGGCTCATGCCGCGCAGCATGAACGTGCCAGCGCTGCACGAATGCACTTGACACGTCCGTAGCCGCCGGCATAGCACCGCTGACGGGTTGCCTCGAACAAGGAGCAGACTGACGAGCCGCGCAACGTACGCGAGCGACTGAGTTCGGCGGCCGTCCGACCACGATGGCCTTTGTTCCTCGGCAAGATTGCCTCCACTTTCTCCAACGCCCGAACGCTCTAACCGATCAGGCCGACTCCGACGGAGTAGCCGGTCCGGTGCGTGGTGCGCAGAACGCGCGGGAGCTATTCCTGAACGGCCGTCATGCCTAGTTGATCCAACGCCACCATGTCTGCATCGGCGAGCTCGACCTTAGTGGCCGCAACGTTCTCTTCCAGATGTTGAACGGACGATGTCCCGGGAATTAGCACGATCGAAGGCGACTTCCTCAACAACCACGCAAGCGCGACCTGGGCAGACGTCGCGGAAGTGCGCGCAACAATGCTCACCATGGCGGCTGACTTTGCCAGCGCCCCCGAATGCAATGGCCAGAATGGAATGAAGGCAATTTGATGGCGCTCGCAGTACGCAAGTACGTCTTCATGCTTTCGCAATGCAAGGTTATAGATGTTCTGGACGGTTGCGATTTCGACTACAGATCGGGCACGCTCGATCTCATTCACACTGACTTCCGAGAGTCCGATATGACGAATCTTACCCTCGTCACGCAACGCACGAAAAACCTCCATCGTCTCCTCGACAGGTATTGTTGGATCGATGCGGTGGAGTTGAAACAGGTCGATACATTCGCGCCCCAAGGCGCGCAGACTCCCCTCTAGCGCACGCCGGATGTGCGACTCGGAGGCGTTGATAGATATGCCTGGTCGCTCGCGTGTCGCAGGTCCGCTGCGCAGCAGCCCGGCTTTGGTTGCAATCACCAAGCTCGGGGGGTAAGGATGTAGAGCTTCTCGAATAATACGCTCGCAGTCGCCCGGACCGTACACATCTGCCGTATCAAAAAAGTCGACGCCGATGTCCACCGCGCGACGAAGTACTTCGCGCGCATTGGCTTCGTCCTTCGGCGGTCCCCATACACCTGGCCCAGTGAGTTGCATTGTGCCGAAGCCCATTCGATGTATAGGCAGCTCGCCACCGATACGCAACAAAGCAGGTTCCATCTTTTCCATTCCAAACCTCGTACTTTGGCCGTAATGGGCTACACTTTAAGTGTGGAGTTTAGTCCCTAGTCAAGAGGCGCTGCATGCTCATATCAGAATTTTCGCAAGCCACGGGGCTATCGCGTGATACTGTACGCTTCTATGTACGCCTCGGCCTTATATGTCCCAAAACCGGGAGCAAAGGAGGCGTCAGACCATATCTTCACTTTTCAGAAGAACACGTTCAGGCCGTGAAGATTATTCGGATCGCCCAGTCACTCGGCATGTCGTTGAAAGAAATAGCAGCCATCAGCAAGGAACGCCGTGAAGGACGCATGACTCGCGGACGCAGCATCGATGTACTCAAGGGGCATATCGAATCGCTTGAAGCCAAAGCGACGGAAATACAGTCTCTGTCCACCTACCTTCGTGCCAAGATCGCTTGGCTGGAATGTGGTGAGCACGGTCCTCAACCGGATTTTGAGTGTAAGCAGAGCAGGTAGCATAGGACTACGCTGGAATCCGCTATCCTCAGGCAGCGCTCGCCGGCTATAGCTGGCGCACACGCGAGGGCCCCACGCACCGACGCTGCCCGGCTCATGCGCGCCGTGGCTTTGTCGTTGCTGCCCACGCCCTGGCTGCTAGTCGAACAGCACGACCCGGCTGCGCACAGTCTTCGGCGCTACGGTAGACCCACATATACGAGGCGCTCTGCGCGACGCGGCCAGGCTCCTTGAGTACCCTGCACGGCTGTCACGTCACCATGAATCAGCGACTGCGACAGCAAGGTCTTGCATTAGGCCTTAAACAGGAAAATCATCTGCATGCCCTGGGAAACACTGCACTATAGCCGCGCACTCGTGAGCCATCGCATCCCTCCGGGGGCTGTTGATTGAATGGGACCCAGTACCTCATGGGATTCTCAATCTGTTGCTCGATCATCGAGGCCTTTGGCGGCCGGATACGGGCGAGCGCCGATGCATCACGGGGTGCCATGGTCGAGTTCAACTTGCCGGCGCATCCAGGCGTTCAAACATGATTGGATCGATGCAAAGCCTGGACTCGCAATGGGACGAGATTCCGCCCAGGACGCCGCGAATCATTCCACCGAGGCCAGCACGATCTGCGAGATATCGGCGTCCCCAAGGCCCTCCTTCACAGCACGCATCAACCAGTCGCGCACACGACTCG
>NZ_JACFYJ010000008.1:0-172396 GCF_037126505.1 Paraburkholderia bengalensis | reverse complement strand
TTCGATCAGCACTTCACCCGCGCGCGGCCCTTCGAGGTCGACTTCTTCGATCGTCAACGGTGCGCCGGCCTTCCATGCGATTGCTGCTTTCGTTTTCATATGTCCTCAGCATGAACATTCAGGAACAGTGTGTAGAACATCATGATCCCACCAGCGAGCGGATGCGTAGCCTTCACATCCTGGTGGCGAGATTGCGGTGAGCTTTGGCTGGAAAATGGCGGGGCGCGTCGAACGCTCACGCCGATCTCGTACGAGCGGCACCGTCGGGCGCGACGAGCGTTCGATAACATCAATACAGTTGGGAGAAATTGGGCAATACGGCTTTTCTGAACGTTACCTTCTGTGCAGTGATTGCGGCGAGCGAAACCGATAGAGTCGGCTTCATCATCAAGGAGCCGCATCAATGAGCCAAAGCACAGTAGTCGCCGACCTGTCGAATCTCTGGATGCCCTTTACCGCCAATCGGCAATTCAAGAGCTCACCCCGCTTGTTCAAGGCCGCGAGAGGAATGTTCTATACCACTGTCGATGATCGTCAGGTGCTCGATGCGACGGCGGGATTGTGGTGTGTCAATGCGGGGCACGGACGTTCGGAAATCACGCAAGCCGTTGCCGCTCAACTCGACGTCATGGACTACGCCCCGTCATTTCAAATGGGGCACCCTCTCGCGTTCGAGGCCGCGACCAGAGTCGCCAGGTTCATGCCGAGTGGATTGGATCGCATCTTTTTCACGAACTCGGGCTCGGAGTCCGCGGATACAGCGCTCAAGATTGCACTCGCGTATCACCGTGCGCGTGGAGAAGGGCAGCGCACCCGATTCATAGGACGGGAGCGCGGTTATCACGGCGTTGGTTTTGGAGGTATATCGGTGGGCGGGATTGTCGCGAACCGCAAGGCATTTTCGGGCGGCCTGATTTCCCATATCGACCATCTTCCCCACACTCACAATCTGGCCGAGACGGCATTCACACGCGGTCAGCCTTCATGGGGCGGCCACCTTGCGGACGAACTCGAACGGCTCGTTGCGTTGCACGATGCATCGACGATAGCGGCCGTGATCGTCGAACCGCTCGCGGGATCGACCGGTGTACTCGTGCCGCCGAAAGGCTATCTCGAGCGTTTGCGGGAAATCTGCACGAAGCACGGCATTCTGCTGATATTCGACGAGGTCATTACTGCATTCGGGCGCCTCGGCGCGGCGACCGCGAGCGAGCGTTTCGGGGTAACACCGGACATTCTGACGATGGCCAAGGCTATCAACAATGCCGCGATCCCGATGGGCGCAGTGGCCGCGAGCCGGTCTGTCCACGACACGATCGTTGCCGCCGCAGCCGGGAATGCGATTGAGTTCTTTCACGGCTATACCTATTCGGCACATCCGGCAGCGGCAGCGGCAACCATTGCAGCGCTGGATCTATACAAGAGCGAAAGACTATTTGAGCGCTCCGCAGAACTTTCGGCCGCCTTTGAGGATGCCGCGCACGAATTACGCAATTCGCCTTACGTGAAGGACATCCGGAATCTGGGGCTCGTGGCGGGGATCGAACTCGAGTCGCGCCCCAATGCGATTGGTACGCGGGCCTACGATGTCTTCGTCAAGTGCTTCGAAGCGGGCGTGCTCGTCCGATGCACAGCGGATGTGCTGGCGTTTTCGCCGCCGCTGATCGTCAGCGGCGAACAAATCGATCAGATCTTCACGACGGTGCGCGATGCGCTTCGATGTGTCGCGTGATGTCGATGGCTTATCTACATCGCCAGGCATCTGGAGTTCACTACATCGATTAAGAGACACGTAGAAAACAACCAATCTCTCGCGGCACCTGATGAACGGGGATGGTGCTGACTTCTGGGCTGTCCGTCGCCGACGACGTGTAGTGGAGGCTCCGCCTCGGCGTACGCGCGCACATGACATCGAATTGCAGTAGACGTCCCACCGTGGACGCTAAAAGGCGATGCGCGCCCCGAAAGCACCCATGAGCTGCGTTACGCGGTCCATATGGACTAGCCAAAAAATAAGACACCCATTCCAATGTTCGTTCAAGGAGGCGACCGTGAGGAGTTACTTTCCGCTATGGTGCATCGCGATAGCGTGTCTTTGCACATTGCATTCAGCTGGAGCGCGCGCACAGAGCAATGTCACGCTATTCGGTGTTGTGGATGCCGGATTGCTCTATACGAGCAAAACACTTGATCCAAAAACGGGAGGCAACGCTGGAAAGCAATTCGCGTTAATCGACGGACAATCTTCCTTTTCCCAATTCGGTCTAAGCGGCACGGAGGATATCGGTGGGGGGTACAAGATAAAGTTCAGGCTGTTGAGCGGGATTAGCATCGCGAACGGCGGCTTTAACCACTGCAACGGGAACCTGTTCGGTTGTGAAGCGTGGATCGCGATCGAGGGCGATACGGGTCAACTCAAGGCGGGGCTGCAATACTCACCATTCTTCCTCGCCGTCTACGACACCGACCCGCGCAGCCTGTCGCTATTCGGAAGCTCGGGCGTTTTATTGGTGGACAATGTATTAGGCACCAGTGTCTTCAATGCGAATGCGATCAGCTATACCAGCCCGGTTGTCGCGGGCCTGCAAGGCAGTGTGATGTATGCGTTTGGCGGGATTGCGGGAAATTTTCAGGCCGGACGGCAGTACGCGGCCAGCCTGAAGTACACCATAGGCAAACTCACCATCAATGCTGCGTTTTACGACGGCAACGGAGGCGGCAATGTTCCTTCGCCGATTCCGACGACTGTCGCGTTCGTAGGGCGCTTGCTCGGCGTGGCATATCAGGCCGGTTCGATAACGGTGAAGGCGTCAGTTGTCAATTACAAGGTGGCGGGATCGTTCAACAACTACGTCTATGGGGGCGGACTGACGTGGCTCGTGATGCCGGACGTGGATGTCAACGGCGGCGTCTGGGTGACGAGCGACCGCAACCAGACGTCCAAT
Source organism: Paraburkholderia bengalensis (assembly GCF_037126505.1). Classification (NCBI taxonomy): domain Bacteria; kingdom Pseudomonadati; phylum Pseudomonadota; class Betaproteobacteria; order Burkholderiales; family Burkholderiaceae; genus Paraburkholderia; species Paraburkholderia bengalensis. The sequence continues at coordinate 169,451 of NZ_JACFYJ010000008.1, read as the reverse complement.
CATTCGGTGCTGGCAGCTCTAGGTACCAACTACTTTCTGTCGAAGTCGACGACGCTCTATGCCCAGGTAGGTCTGGTGGACAATCATGGCGCGATGAATACGGGATTGTCGCTAAGTGGAGCACTTTTCGGCGTAAAAGGCACGACCGTGGGCGCTACCATCGGAATACGGCACTCGTTTTGACCGTCGTGAACACGTCACGACGCAAGGCACTGCACAGTTGGAGCGGGGCCGCGCCGTCGTGCATCTTCGTCCCGCAGGCAACCTCGATGGCCGGATCACGCTGATACAGACGCCCTGGTTCAGGGGCCATGGTCGGCGGCTTGCAATCGATGGCGTCGAGCGCATTTCTCCGCAGTCCGATGACAGGAAAATCGAGCATGACCGACAGCGCTTCCAACTTGCAGTGGGTTGATTCGTTTCTTTTAGGTCACGCTCCCATGGATGCTCTCCATGAGGAGTTCGTCGGCCTTATCGGTCGCCTGCAAGCGGCTGAACCTGAACAATTGGATGAACTTCTCGAACTCCTGGCAAAACATCTGCATCGGCACTTCGAACTCGAGAACGCCTGGATGATCGAGACCGATTTTCCTCCCAGAGCCTGTCATATCGACGAGCATGCGGCCGTGCTGAAATCTGTGGCTGATGTCCGGGAGCAACTTCGCGCAGGGAACGTCGACATTTGCCGCTACCTCGTCGACGAGCTTGCGAACTGGTTTCCTTCGCACGCGGATCATCTCGACTCGGCGTTGGCGCATTGGATGTCCAAGATTCGATTTGGGGGAAAACCGGTAATTCTCCGCCGAAGCTTGTCGCTCGAATGATGGTGCATTCGCTAACGGCTGTGCGTGTCGTTACGTTGGCGTCAGGGTTTTTATCGACGCGCTGAACCCAACACCGTATTGGTCGCGCCGCCAACACGATAGGACGTTGGCACATCGACGATATTTATAGATTGAGACGTGCGTCTATGTGCGATTGTTCTGCCCGGTTCTAATCTACGCCTGCAACGACCGTGTATTGGTTGACCAGGAGGCGTCAAATGGGCGAAAGATCTTTGTCTTTGCGTTCGCAAGTTGATAAGTGGTTTCATCCGGCCTCGCTCGTCAGTATCAAACGAACCCCAATACATTCGGGACGTGTGCTACGGTGCGTGCGTGTCGAATCGCGGGCGGAAAGGATCATTTTTTTCTTTAAACACGGAGACGGTGTTTGGCGGGTCTATCCGCCCGAACCGGGAGATTCGCCTGACCGGCCTTGCTATCAGATATCGATGTAATCAGGGCACGTACGCATTCAAGAATCAGTGGCGATGCTCAGCAACTGTGAAAGATGCACTGAAACAAGAAGCAAGCGTCACGTCATTTCTTAAGATGAGGATACATCAGCTCCGCTCTCTGGTCGCCATTGCAGATACAGGCAGTGTTCGCGGCGCCGCGCGCATGCTCAATGCTTCGCCTGCGGCAATCACGCAAAGTCTGCAGCAGATGGAGAAAGACCTGAAAATACAGCTAGTCGCTCGCGCGGCGTCAGGGGTCACGCTGACGGCAGACGGGCGCGCGCTGCTCGAGCATGCGCGTCTGATCGTCGGCCAACTCGCGCGAGCGCATCAGGCCATCGACGCAATGCGCGCAGAAACGGGTGGACGGCTCTCGATTGCGGTCACAGCATGGGTGGCGATGACGTTCCTGCCGGAAACCGTTGTCCGGTTCCGTCAGCGCATGGCGAATGTTCAATTGGAGTTCTTCGAGGGATTACTCGCCATTGCCAATCCGCGACTGCGCGATGGCAGTCTCGACATTTACATTGGGCGTCAAGCGCCCGGTAATACGACTTCGATGTTTACGCACAAGCCGCTCTTCTCCTCGACGCGCGCGATCGTGGCGCGCCGAGGTCATCCGCGCGCAGAAAGCCGCACGCTTGCAGAACTGCTCGATCTCGACTGGCTTGTTGCTTTGGACCCTGAGACAGAAGGTCTCGCGCCATACAAGATGTTCGCGCAGCACCAATTGCCTGTGCCCCGCAGCATTCATTATCTGCATTCGCTGACAGTCGCTGTCGCGTTACTGCAAAGAACGGACATGGTCAGCATATTTCCGTGGCCACTCGTCGAACTCTGTGCTTCGCGCGACTCGCTTTGCGCAATACCCGTGCGGGAGCAACTCGATGAGTCGACGGTCGGTATCATCACCAGGGCGGGTGAGCCATTGAGCGCTGCGGGCAGTTGTTTCATCGATTGCCTGGTCGAGAGCATCCGCGATGAAACGGGACCAGGAGCACGGGATCGAGACCGCGTAATGACTTCGGTCGAAATCCAGATCTAGGAAGAGTTCGAACCGGTGCTTTTGACAAATTGCAGGAAGCTCGCGAGTACCGAGAGCGTGTGTAGCCGACTGGCCGCATGGAATCTGGCGCAAGCAGCCGGTTCACTTGCGCGCCTCGACCCACTGCATCCGCCACTGCGGCGCGTCGAACGGCGCCGAAAAATACTGCGTCTCGCGCACGACCTTCCCGTTGGCGAACTCCATGATGCTGACGACGAGCGCAGCCTGTGTGTTGTAGTCGATCTCGTACTCCGTCACCCAGAGATTGCCGCTTCCCTGGATTCGACGCACTGCAAATCCCGAAGGCTTGTCTGGATGGTGGCCGCGTAAAGCCTGCAGGTTGTTTCGCCCGACGATCCGCTCACCCGACTGCGGATACTCGCAGACCACGCCATCTGCGTAGATATCATGCTCCGCATTCAGGTCACCTGCCGCCGAAGCACGCCAGTGCGCATCGAGCGCTTCACGTGTCTGTCCGTCGTCCATGAATCGCCTCACGCGGTCGTCGGCGGGATGAAACCCGGACTGCCCGTCTTCACGACTTCGTTGAACCGTTGCCGCGTCTCTATTGCGTTGATCTCATCGAAGGCGTCGGTAGGAAGCGCGGAAATGTCGAAATTCTCTCGGGCTCGCGCCGCCGTTTTAGGCGTGGTGAGCACGACCGTGCCGCGCTGCACGGCCCACGCGAGCAGCACTTGCGCGGGCGTTTTATTCACGCGGGCGGCAATTCGCGCAATGACAGGATCTTCAAGCGGCCCCGGCCTGATGCCATGTCCTAGCGGCGCGAATGCAGTGAAGACGATGCCCTTCTGATTGCAGTACGCCAGCAACGCCGTTTCCGGCAGATAGGGATGTGATTCGACCTGAATCGCCGCGGGCTTGATTTTCGCGGACTCGTACAGCGGCTGAAGCTCGCTTAGCGTGATGTCCGAGAGTCCGATCGCGCGGCATCGTCCACGCTCGACGAGTTCTTCCATCGCGTGCCACGTGTCGAGCAACGTCACGCCTTCGTCGTAAAGCACTTTGCCGTTTGCGTCACGCAGGTCCTGTTCGTCGCCCGCCTGAAACGCGAACGGCGTGTGAACGAGAGAAAGGTCCAGGTAGTCGAGGCCCAGCCTTTCAAGACTGCCGTCTAGCGCGGGGCCGACGCGCTCGGGCCGGTGGTTCGAATTCCACAGTTTGGTCGTCACGAAAATCGCATCTCGCGCAACCCCATGTGCCGACAATCCCGCCTTCAGCGCGGCACCTACCTCGCGCTCGTTTCGATAACGCTCGGCGCAGTCGAAGTGCCGGTAACCGGCTTCGATCGCGTCGCGCGTGGCACTCACTGTCGTCGCCGCGTCGGCGATCAGCGTTCCAAAACCAATGACGGGCATGTGCCCGCCGTCACGCAGCGTCACCGTCCCGCTGCGGAAATCATTCGACCCGATCATCGTGAAGCCTCCATGCGCACCGCGCCTTCACATGCTAGGACGGTCCGCTTGCGGTGTCATGGGAGGTGACCGTGCTCGCACTGTCGGCGACATTGAAACGCGCCTGCGAACCGCCCTTGAATGAATGCCGCTCAGGCTCAAAGAGATGTAGCCTCGACGACGCGATCACATTTCGCCCAGAAGCACGGGATCAGCGTTGTGCTGTCGACTGCGCACTTTCGTTGTCTTGATGCGTTGCTGGCGCACCATACGTCGATTCCCAGCCGCCCCCGAGTACCTTGCATAGTGTGACGAGATTGGCAGCGGCATCGGCGCCGCTCTGTTCGAGGTTGCTCTGTGCTTCGAGCAACTGTTTCTGGACATTCAGTACGTCCAGATAGTCGAGCGCACCGGCCTTGTATCGCTGCTGCGCAACAGAAAGCGCACGCAGATTCAGCTGTACGACCTCCTGGAGCTTTTTGTGCCGCTGTTGCTCCGCGTCGTAGGTAATGAGCGCATCGTCCACTTCGCGCCATGCATCGAGAACCGTCTTTTTGTAGACGATGGCGGCCTCCTGCTGTTGTGCCTCACGCAATTGAAGCGTGCCTTTGAGGCGTCCGCCTTCGAAAATCGGCAGTGTGATCGACGGCCCCACGACGAACTGACCGGATGCCCAATTGGCGAGACTTGAAAGCTGAAGGCTCTGGAAGCCTGCACTGCCGTTCAAGGTGATGCGCGGATAAAAGTCTGCCTTGGCCATGCCGATGGCCGCCGTGGCCGCATGCAGCTGCGCTTCGGCCCGGCGGATATCGGGCCTGCGCTGTGCCAGTTCGGATGGAAAGCCGATCGGCACCTGCGCCGGGAGTGCGGGCACATCCTGCGGTGCATCGAGGGTCTTGCGCAATGCTCCCGGTTCCAGCGCGAGCAATACGCCGATGGCGTTGATGGTTGTTTCCTGGCGCGATTCGAGCGTTGGAATAAGGCTTTCGATGGACGCAGCCTGTGCCGATGCATTCGCTACGTCGAGATCGGTCGTGACGCCGTTGCGCTTGCGCGCCTCGGTCAGCTTGGTCGTGTTGTTTGCCAGTTCGAGATTCTGTCGCGCGATCTGCAACAAGGCTTGTGTATCGCGCAGCTGGATATAGTCGCGCGCAAGCTCGGCGCGCACGGAGAGCAATACAGCATTGCGGTCCTCGTACGATGCATCGGTCAATGCAGAGGCCGCTTCGACGCCGCGCCGCACACGGCCCCAGATGTCGAGTTCCCATGAAGCGTCGAAGCCGAACTGATACAGGTTGTAGGCGGGCGAGCCTTTCGAGCCAGGCATCGCCGATACGCCGAGCGGCGCGCTGCCCGATGCCGATTGCGGATTCGAACTGGTCGGCGTCACGCCGAGCAGCGAAAGAATGCCGTTCTCGCTGCCGCGTTCGCGGTTATAGGAGGCCGCGCCATCGAGCGTCGGATATCGCGCCGCACCCGCAACGCGCAGTCCGGCGCGGCTTTGCAGCAGGCGCGCGGAAGCGGCGGCGACATCGAGATTGGCATCGGTCAACTGCTTCTCGAGCGAGTTCAACATCGGGTCGTTAAAGAGCGTCCACCAGTCCGGATTGAAATCGGCTTCGACGGGCTTGCTGGGCGACTGCGCCGTCTGATTGCGATCGAACACATTCGGCGTGGCAGATTTCGGCGGTTCGAAATTCGGCCCGACCAGACAGCCGCTCAGCGCCAGCGAAAGCACTGACGTCAGCATCAGTGCTGGCGCACGGCTGAGAAATTCACGCGTGTTCATTTTGCGTCCACTCCTGCTATCGCCGTTTCGGCGCGCTTGCCGACTGCCACTTCTGCTTCTACCGACAACCCCACGCTGAGCGCGGACGCGGCCTGCTGGTTCGGATCGATCCTGATCTTGACGGGCACGCGCTGGACGATCTTGGTGAAATTGCCCGTCGCGTTGTCGGGCGCAATCGGCGCGAAGCTCACGCCTGTTGCAGGCGCGAGGCTGTCGATGTGGCCTTTGATGACGATGCCGGGGAAACTGTCGACCTTGATGTTCACGCTTGCGCCAGGGCGCATGCGCGCGATCTGGTTTTCCTGGAAGTTCGCGACGACATAAGCATCCGCGAGCGGCACGATAGCGAGCAGCGGCGCGCCGGGCGTCACGAATGCGCCGACCCGCACGGAGCGCCGGCCGATTTTTCCGTCGACGGGTGCATGAATCTCGGTGTACGAGAGATTGAGCTTTGCCTGTTCGAGCGCGGCTTCGGCATGCGCCTGCGCGCCCGCCGCCTTGTCGCGCTGCGTACGTAACACATCGAGGTTCTGCGAAGTCGCAGACAACGCCGCTTGATCGTGCGCCTGCTGTGCAAGCTGCTCGGCGAGCGCGCTGGCGGCATGCTGTTGCTCCTGCGTCGTGCCGGCGCCCGACTGCGACAGATCCTGATAACGGGCCGCATTTTGACGTGCAAAGGCGATCGATGCTTCATCGGAACGCAGCGTGGCACGCGCCTGGTCGACGAGCGACGGATGTCGCGCGATCTCCGCATTGTAGTTCGCAACAGCGGCTTTTGCGGCCGTCACGTCGGCTTGAGCGCTGTGCAATGCCGCCTGAAAGTCGCGATCGTCGATGCGTACCATCAGTTGTCCGGCCTTCACCTGCTGGTTGTCGTCGACGAGGACTTCCGAGACCTGCCCGGCAACGCGCGGCGCGACCAGCGTGAAATCGGCGGCGACGTAGGCGTCGTTGGTGGATTCGATGCCGGGGCTGACGAAGAGCTTCGTGCTGCCCCATGCGGCGACGCCGAGCACGACGACAGCTGCGGCAATGCGAACCATTCTGGGCGAGGGACGGGTGACGGAAGACATGGCAATCAACGTGTTTAGCGAGGGGTGGATGGCGTAGTGCTCCACGGCGGATAGATGCGCACCGGCAGCACGGGAACGAGGAAAAGCACCGCAATGGCGATACAGGTCATCACGCGATAGAGGTCGGCGGAAGTGAGCACCACGGCCTGTTCGTGAATGCGTTGGGCAAGGCCGACATATCCGCGCGCGGTGTCGAAGCTCTGCGTGGCGATCAACGCGTTGTTGCCGAGATGATCGACCAGCATGCTCGAATGAAAATGCTCGCGCGCGGTGCCGAGACCTTCGATCAGCGCGGTCGACACAACCGCCGCGAAGCCTCTGAGCGAATTGAACATCGCGGAAGCAAAGGGGCCGTCGGTGGGCGGCAAGCCAGTGGTCACGCCCATCAGGATTGCGAGTATCACCATCGGTTGCGCGACGATCTGCAACGACTGCAACCAGTAAAAGTTGTCGCGAATCCACTCCGACGTCATGAAGCTGCCAAGGAAACAGGTGAGTGCGATCATCGATAGCCCCAGTGCCATCACCCAGCGCGAATCGACACGGCGAAGATTCAGCAACGCAGCCGTCAGGGGCAGCGTGACGAGCAGCGGAATGGCGACCAGCAGTGACAGAGGTGTCGTTTGAAGCGGCCGGTAATCGTGCACTCGCGCGAGGAATTGACCCGGAATAGCGGCCACACCAACGAGCAGCACGACGGCGCACACGAGCGTCGAAAGACCGTGGGTGAAATTTCTGCGTGACAGCATCTGCAGCTTGAAAAACGGCACTGGGTGATACCACTCGTTCACGAGAAACAATGCGAACAACAACGCGCCGCCACCGAGCATCGCGCAGATGAACGGGGAATTCAGCCAGTCAAGGCGATCGCCTTGCAACAGACCGATCACCAGCATCGCGACGGCGGGGAAACCCGTCAACAAACCAAACCAGTCGAACGCTTTGAACCGTTCAAGTTTGAGCGAGTCTTGCGGAAGACCGTACTGGATTGCAATGCCGGCGATCGCGCCGAACGGCAAAATCTGCCAGAACGCCATTTTCCAGCTCACGTACTCGGTCCATAGCGCGGCGAGCGGGGTTCCCACAGAAGGGCCGAAGGTTGCGGTGAGCGCGTAGCCTGCGAGGCCATAGAGCTTGATGTTCGGTGGCAGATAACGCAGCGCCACGATAATCAGCATCGGTGGAATACATCCCCCCGCGATGCCCTGTAGCATGCGCAGCAAATAGAACGTGGGCAGGTCGGGCGACAGTGGGCACAGGAAGCCGAACAGCATGGAGGCAATGAGTGCGCCGAGCGTGAACCGCTTCAACGTGAACGTGATGCCGAACCACGGCGCGAACACCATCGTTGCCACGTTGGTGGCTTCGAAGAGTGCCGTCAGCCAGCTGCCGTCGTCACGTCCTATCAATAGCGCGCCACGAATGTCGTTCATGGCTTGCGCGGTAACCTGCTCGTTCAGTATGGCGAGTAGCGACGCGAGCAGCATCCCGATCAGACCCGTGGCGAGGCGCAGCGAGAACGCCGGCTGCGCCTGCGGCGCGGGCGTCTGTGCAACGGGCGCCGGCGGCAACGGCGCGACGGGTTCTGCCGTCACCACCGCTTCGATCGTCTGGGTATCGACAGTCGTTTTCATAAAAGCACTCGGCAAATAGTCATCAACAATGCATCTAATGCAGGCAACGACGCATCCGCGTCACACCCGTATTTTTGCGGCGTCCTTACCGCTTGATGATGTGATGGATTCTAGAGCCGCGTCGGCTTTCGCGAAGCGGAAAGGACGGATCGTTTCAGGCCAATTCATTCGGGAATCTGGCCATCGCAGGAACTTTCATGGTTTTGATTGAACGCCTGGAAAAGGTCTTTTTACATGGGGTAAATCATCGGTTTTGAAAAAGACAGTTGTCCGGCGCGGATCGTCATTCGAGATGCTCGTCGATAGAATCAGTCTCAACGCCAGCGCTTCAGAGCGCTTGCCAGACGGCTGAATGGAACTGTTAATGGAGATGGGTGATGAAATTCTCAGTGAATGAAGCGATTCGTTCCGACGACGTATCGAGGATCGAACGTGCAATGAAAAGCGTCGACAGCGATGCGAAGGTCGATATCGATGTCAACGCGAATAGCGTGAGCGTCGATTCGTGGCTGATGCCGGAGGAGTTCTTTGTCGCGTTTCAGGACGAAGACTATAGCGTCAAGATCATCGAAGGTTAGGATAAGGGAAGCGGCCGGCGTCCAGCCGTATCGGTTGGAAACCGGCCGCCGCCTTAGGCCTTGGGCCGCGCCTCCGCAAAGTATTGCGGGGCTTCCCGACGATCGAACATGCCGTACTCGCGAATCACGCGAACATTCCGCAGGCGTGCACCCTCGGCTAACGTCATGCTCTGCGCGTACGTCTGAGCAGCAGCCAGGTCGCGCCATGTGAGCACGGCGATCACATCGCCCGGCACCATCAACGCATCGAAGATATCCCACGCGATCAGACCGGAGGCCGCCAGATCAAGATTGAGCGAGCTGGCCACGGCTTCTGCGCCCGCCTCCTTGACCCAGTCCGCCGCGCGTTGCGCATCGACCAGCATCACCGCCTTGCCGGCGCCCGATTCGGTTTCGTCGAGGCGTTGTTCGGTCAATGCGTAGCCTGCGGGAACGCGCGTGTCATCGACCGTCTGCCCGATACGCAGGCGGTAGTCGGCGAACACACGATCGCGGGCGGCCTGTTGGGTCTTGAAGTGTTTCGATTCGACGCGCCAGCGAATCAGCGACTTCTCATCGCGCCAGCTGGAGAGCGACAGGAGCCAGCCGGCGCGCGTGAGACTTGCGTAGCGATTGTTATCGATGAAGCCGTCGATCTTCTCCAGTTCCGGGCGCAGCATTTTCGCCATGCCGAGATAGGCATCGAATTGCTCGGGAATCGGATTAACTTCAAGCATTGCTGTGAACATGACACATCCTTTCGACAGATTAAGTGAGCGCTACCACTCGATAGGGGTTTCATTGTCGGAGAGGACGCGGATTTCCTGAAGCGTGTGGGAATAAAGTCTTGGGACATTCAGTATTCGATTTGCGCCACGCCGCCAGCGGGCCGGATAGATTGTGTCGGTTGCAGGCCAGAAGCGATGTTTCTGTGGCCAATCGGAGGAAAGTCGGATCGCGGCGCGAGAAGGACTCGTAGAATCGGCCCACAGCAGAAGCCGTAAGTCAGGAATCGAGATGGACAAATATCGTGAGATGGAGGTGTTCGTTGCCATCGTTGATCGTGGCAGTTTGACGGGCGCGTCGGACAAGCTCGGCATGTCGGCGCCGGCAGTCTCGCGGGCGCTGAACTCGCTGGAAGCGCGCGTGGGGGTGCAACTGCTGTCGCGCACGACCCGCTCCATCCGCCCGACCGATGCAGGCATGTTTTACCTCGATGCCTGCCGCCACGCGCTGGGGACGATTGCCAACGCAGAGGCAAATATCTGCGCCGATCAGAGCAAGCCGGTGGGCACGCTGACGGTTTCCGCGCCGGTCCTGTTTGGTCAGCGCTTTATCGCGCCGCTGCTCAACGCCTATGCGAATTTGTACCCGGAGGTCAGCGTGAATGTCGTGTATGCCGACAGGCCGACGCGGCTGATCGACGAAGGCGTTGATATAGCGATACGTATTGGTCTGCTTGGCGATTCTTCCATCTTCGCTGTTCCGCTCGGCTTCGTGCGTCGCCGTACCTACGCGGCGCCGGGCTATCTCAACTTGTGGGGCGAGCCTGTGCATCCGAAAGATCTCGCCGGGCATCATTGCGTGTCCTATACGGGCGTGACCCATCCGCTGGAGTGGATGTACTGCGAGAACGGTTCGAGGCTAGCCGTGCGTGTGCGTCCACGGATGACTGTCGATCTGGCGCCCGCAGCCGTGATGGCGGCCGTTGATCGCGTGGGTATCACGCAATTGCTTTCGTATCAGGCGGCGCCCGAAGTATTGAATGGAAGTCTTCAGCCTGTCCTGACGGCATTCGAGCCGCAATCGATTCCTGTCAATCTGCTGCACGTCGAGCGGCGCGGCAAGAGCATCAAGGTCCGCTCGTTCGTCGAGTTCGTTACGGAGACGTTGCGCAGGAACGCGCAGCTTCAGTTTCCCGAACCGCGGCAACATAAAGCGCCCGATAGGCATCAACCAGCTCATCAAGACTGAAGCCGCGATTCAATCCGCTGGGGTTCGGCAGGACCCAGACTCGAGCGCCACCGAAGGCTGTTGTTTGAAGTCCCCATTGGATATCACGTGATCCCGTCATTGCGGATATCGCCATTTTCCCGAGAAACGCGCAGTAGCGCGGCGCATAGCATGCGATCTTTTTCTCGAATCCGGCTGCTGCGGCTTCAATTTCCGTTCGCGATAACCCGTCGGCGCGCGCTGTCGGACGCGCGACGGCAGCTGTTAGACCGCAGCCGTATGGCAGCAGCATGCGGTCATTGTCGGGAGATAGAACTTCGGGCGTAAAGCCTGCCAGATGAAGCACCCGCCAGAACCGGTTGCCGCGGCCCGCGAAGTGATGGCCCGTCGCCGCGGCACGAAGACCGGGATTGATGCCGCAAAACACCACCGATAACCCGGCTTCGAGAATGTCAGGAAGTCCTCGGTCTGATTCGGAGTCGTTCATTTGCTTCATTCCGTCAACGTGTCGAGAACCAATCGGGTTTCGGCTGCATCGCCGCGAAACCGCTGACGATACTGTTTCGGCGTGACATTGAGGCGCCGTGCAAACGTGGTCCGCATGTGCGTCGCGCTATGGAATCCGCAGTTGAATGCGACCGTCTTGAGTGGTGCGTCCGACTCTTCGAGCAGTTTTCTTGCCGTATCCACGCGCACCTGTTCGACGAATGCCGATGGCGTCACCTTCGCATACTTCGCGAACAGCCTGGAGAAGGTACGCCGGCTGACGGACACCGCGCTTGCAAGTTGCTCGATCGACAGGACGTCGGTGATGTGGTCGACCACGTAGCGATGCACTTTGCCGATGATCGGATCGTCGTCTTTGCGCACGCCGACATAGGGGCTGTACTGCGATTGCCCGCCTTCGCGCTGAATATAAACGACCAGCCGCTTGGCGACGCGTACGGCGAGTTCGTGTCCCCAGTCTTCGGCAACGAGCGACAGGCACAGATCGATACCTGCCGTGACACCCGCCGACGTAAACAACCGGCCATCGCGAATGAAAATGCGGTCGGATTGGACGCAAACATGCGGAAAGGTATCGGCGAGGCGAGGGGCGTCTTCCCAGTGCGTGGTGACTTCCCTGTTATCGAGCAGCCCAGCATGCGCGAGCACAAAAGCGCCATTGCACACGGAGCCGAAGCGGGACGCGTCGTTTGCCTGACGCCTTAGCCAGGCGAGAAACTCGGCTGGCGGCTGAAAATCGGGCAGGCGCGGACCGCCCGCAATCAGCAGCAGGTCGAACTGCGTGTCGACTTCGTCATAGGAGAAGGGCACGGCGAGTTGCATGCCGTTCGAACAGGACACCGTGCCCCGTTGAAATCCGACGAGGGATACCTCGTAGCGCTGTTGCGCGTCGAGCGACGCATTGGCCTCGGCAAACACATCCAGAGGGCCCGCGACATCCAGGGCTTGCACACCATCAAAGATAACAATGGCGACTTTCATCTCGTGACCTTGATCGATTGTAACCTGCGGCCTGCGCGAAATCCTAGGGCGCGCAGCCGATCAGAATAACGCAACTACAGTACTCCGACTGTGGCGTGACGGGCAAATAACGTACGCATTTGTGCCCGTGCTGCAAGCCTCCGCCGCGCTGAATACGCTGACCCGAATCGCGCATCGTTTGGCCCAGGATCGCGCTACCTGGTTGTTTCCGCTCGCGGATCGACTCAATAGACTTGGTTACATGAACGCGCCGGATGTGACCCACGCGTACCCGCTTTGAAGGACAGCATCATCATGTTGCAAGAACGCGAAACTTCCTTTCTGTTCGGGGGCAATGCCCCTTACGTCGAAGAGCAGTACGAGCTGTATCTGGTCGATCCCAGCTCCGTTTCTGACGAGTGGCGAAACTGGTTCGACGCGCTCAGCGCGACGCCTGCGATCGACGGCAGCAATCGCGGCGACGAGCCGCACTCGCCTGTCATTTCGAGTTTCGTCGAGTTTGCGCGGCGCCCACCTGCCGCACGCCCGATAATCGATAGCGATCTCGGGCTGGCCAGAAAGCAGGTCTGCGTGCAGTCGCTGATCGCGGCCTACCGGACAATCGGTACGCGCACGGCAAACCTCGATCCGCTGAGCTGGGACCCGCCGCGGCCCTACGCCGAATTGACACCCGCGTATTACGGTTTATCGGCAACCGATATGTCGACACGGTTTAGCACGGCTGACACATTCTTTTTCGACGACGACGCGGCGCTGCAGGATATCGTCACGGCGCTTGAAGAAACGTACACAGGCACGCTTGGCGCCGAATTCATGCACCTGAGCAATGCGGGGGAGCGGCGCTGGTGGCAGATGCGCCTTGAGTCCACGCGCGCGAAGCCGGCGTTTTCGGCCGACGAGAAGAAGCACATTCTCGATCGGTTGACAGCAGCTGAAACGCTGGAGAGGTATCTGCATACCCGCTATGTGGGGCAAAAGCGTTTCTCGCTGGAAGGTGGCGAGTCGTTGATCGTGCTGCTGGACGAACTCGTCCGCTACGGTGCATCGAAGAAGCTGCAATCGGTGGTAATGGGCATGGCACACCGTGGGCGGCTCAATGTGCTTGTCAACATCGCGGGCAAGCCGCTGCATGCGCTATTCGACGAATTCGAAGGCAAGGCAGCCGATAAGCTGCCGGCCGGCGATGTCAAATATCACAAGGGCTTTCGGAGCGTGACGCAAACCAGCAACGGCCCGGTGGAAGTCGTGCTCGCTTTCAATCCGTCACATCTGGAAATCGTCAATCCCGTCGTACAAGGCATGGCGCGCGCAAAGAGCGACACGTTGCGACTGGCCAATCATGAGCAGGTTCTGCCCGTGGAAATTCACGGCGACGCGGCCATGTCCGGGCAAGGCGTCGTGATGGAGACGTTGAGTCTGTCATACACGCGCGGCCACGGAACGGGCGGCACTGTGCATGTTGTCGTCAATAACCAGATTGGCTTCACGACTTCGGACCCGCGCGATACGCGTTCGTCGTTCTATACGACCGACGTGGCCAAGATGATCGAGGCGCCGATTCTCCACGTGAACGGCGACGATCCCGAAGCGGTCGCGATGGCCGTGCAGCTCGCACTCGACTATCGGACCCAGTTTCACCGCAGTGTCGTGATTGATCTGATCTGTTTTCGCAGGCATGGTCACCAGGAGCAGGACACGCCCGCGATCACGCAGCCGCTGATGTATCGCGCGATCGCCAGTCATCCCGGCGTCCGCGCGCTTTACGCACGGAAACTGATTGAACAGGGTGTGCTGACCGAACGTGATGTAGAGGCAAGCGTCAAGGCGTGCCGGGAGCGGCTGGCAAGCGCGCACAAGGAAGCGATTGCCGAGGATGCGGCCACCTTCGATCATACGTCCGCGCGGTACAGACCGCCTTCGTCGGAACAACTGCGCACGTTGGCAGCGGACATCACGAAGCTTCCCGATGGCTACGGCCTGCATCCTTTAGTCGGCAAAATGCTCGCCGCGCGCCGCGAAATGGCAGAGGGCACGAAGCCGCTCGACTGGGGCATGGGCGAGCACCTCGCGTTCGCATCGTTGCTGGAGAGGGGCGTGGATGTGCGTTTGAGCGGACAGGACAGCGCACGCGGTACGTTCAATCACCGGCACGCTGTTTTGCATGACCAGAAACGTACGGGCCGAACGGACGGCGTTTATATTCCGCTGGAACATGTCGGCAGTAGGCAAGGCCGCTTCACGGTGACCAATTCAATTCTCTCTGAAGCCGCAGTGATGGCCTTCGAGTACGGTTACTCGACGGTCAACACCAACGCGCTGGTCATATGGGAAGCGCAATTCGGCGACTTTGCGAACGGCGCGCAGGTGGTGATCGATCAGTTCATCGCCGCGGGTGCGGCGAAGTGGGGACAGCGCAGCGGCCTGACGCTGTTTTTGCCACACGGGCAGGAGGGGGCCGGACCGGAGCATGCGTCCGCACGTCTCGAACGCTTTCTGCAACTCGGCGCCCACGACAATATGCGCGTGGTCCAGCCGACCACGCCCGCTCAGCTGTTTCATCTGCTCAGAATGCAGGCGCTCTCATTCGATCGGCGTCCTCTGATTGTGATGACGCCCAAGTCGCTGTTGCGCCATGCGGAAGCCGTCAGCACGCTGGATGAACTGGCCACCGGCGCGTTCAATGAAGTTCTGATCGAACAGAGGAGCGACCCGCTGCGGGATTCCACGGTTGAGCGCGTCATCGTGGCCTCAGGCAAGGTTTATTTCGAACTGCTCGAACATCGCCGCACGGCAGGCATTACCGATGTACCGATCGTTCGCGTCGAACAGCTTTATCCGTTCCCTTTGCAGCATCTCGCCGCAGAACTGGCGCGTTATCCGAATCTGAAGACGGTGGTTTGGTGTCAGGAGGAAGCGCACAACCAGGGGGCGTGGAGTTTCGTGCAGCCGCGCTTGGGTGACATCGCACCCGATGGTACGGAGCTGCGTTATGCGGGGCCTCTCGAGTCCGCATCGACGGCGCCGGGGTCGCACGCGACGCATGTGGCGATTCAGGCGGCCGTGGTGGCGAGCGCCTTTTCGCATTAGCGGCGTTCGAATGCACCGACGCAAAACAGAAACGGATTGATGAGGGTCAGCTATGGCAAACAACGCACTTACTGGATCGAAACCGCAGCCGGCACCGGAGCAAAACCAGGAAACCATGTCCGGCGCTGACATCATCCTGCGGGTACTGAGCGAGCAAGGTGTCGACACGATCTTCGGATATAGCGGCGGCGCAAACCTGCCGACGTATGATGCAGTGTTTCGGTTCAATGAATTGCACGAAGGAAACCCGGACCGTCAGATCAAGCTGATCGTACCCGCCAACGAGCAGGCAGCGGGCTTTATGGCCGCCGGCTATGCCCGTGCCAGCGGAAGAGTCGGGGTGTTCACGGTGACATCTGGGCCGGGTGCAACCAACGCACTCACGCCAATTGCCGATTGTAATGGCGATTCGATTCCCGTCGTGCTGATTTGCGGACAGGTGCCGCGTTCGGCGATTGGCAGCGATGCTTTTCAGGAAGCGCCCGTCTTCAACATCATGTCGGCATGCGCGAAGCAGGTGTTTCTTGTCACCGACCCGGAAAAGCTCGAAGAAACGTTGCGTAGTGCGTTCGAGATCGCTCGCACCGGTCGTTCTGGGCCCGTGGTAGTCGATGTTCCGAAAGACATTCAGAACTGGAAGGGTACCTATAAAGGACAAGGCACGCTGAAGTTTCGCGGCTACTCTGACCGGCTTCGAATAGTGGCTAAAGGTGCAAGCCTCGATGCGGACAAGCGCGCAGCGTTTTTCGATCTGCTTGAACACAGCGCGCGCCCGCTTTTATATGTGGGTGGCGGCGTGATTGCCTCGGGCGCAGCGGCTGAGTTGAGGCAGTTTTCCGAACGATATCGCATACCCATCGTGACAACGCTGATGGGTCTCGGTTCGATACCCGCGAGCCATGAGATGAGCCTCGGCATGCTTGGCATGCACGGCACGGCATGCGCCAACTATGCGGTGCAGGATTGCGACTTTCTGGTTGCCATCGGCGCGCGTTTTGACGATCGCGTCGCGGGCGGCCGTCCCGAGCAGTTTGCGCCCGGAGCGCGACATGTCGCGCATATCGACATCGACGAGGCCGAAATCAACAAGGTCAAACGGGTCGACTGGTCGCATGTCAGTGATGCGAAAAGTGCGCTGCTGGCGCTGATGGATCACGGCGCCAGCGAATGCTCGCACGCCGCCTGGCTTTCGCACGTGATGGACCTGAAGCGCACACATGGAATGAATTACGACCGGCAAAGCTCGAAGATCCAGCCACAGCTTGTGATCGAGAAGTTGAGCGAACTGACGGGCGGCCGCGCAATTGTCTGCACGGGTGTTGGCCAGCATCAGATGTGGACTGCTCAGTTCTTCGAATTCGTCGAGCCCCGAAGCCTTTTGACGTCGGGCAGCATGGGGACGATGGGTTTCGGGCTGCCAGCGGCGATCGGCGCGCAACTCGCCCGGCCGGACGCGCTCGTGATCGATATCGACGGCGACGGCAGCATTCGCATGAATGTCGGTGAGTTGGAGACGGCTACGACATATGGCGTGCCCGTGAAGGTACTGCTGCTCAACAACCTCGGTGACGGAATGATCCGCCAGTGGCAGCGTCTCTTTTACGACGGGCGGCTGGTGGTCAGCGACAAGGCACTGCATCGGAAGAACTTTGTGATGGCCGCGAAAGCGGACGGCTTTGAATTCGTGCGCCGTGTCGAGGAAAAAAGCGACCTGGAAACGCAATTAATGGCGTTTCTGGCATTTGATGGTCCAGCTTTTCTCGAAGTGATGATCGACGAGAATGCCGACGTGTTTCCGATGGTGGGGCCGGGAAAGACCTACGCCGACATGATTACGGGACCGTTCATCCCTTCGCGGTCGGGAGGCAACACGAAGCGTTCGCAAGAAGCGGCAGATATGTTCTAGAGGATGAGTCCGGCGATGAAAGATTTCGATGCAATGATACGCGCGCTGGCGCATCCCTTCCGTCGAAAGGTGCTGCACTGGCTGGCCGATCCTGGCAGCCATTTTGCGGACACGGAATATGCGCTGTTGCACGGTGTTTCCGCCGGCATGATTCACTCGAAAAGCGGACTGTCGCAGTCCACGGTATCGGCTCACCTCGCGCAGCTTGAACGAGCGGGTTTCATCAATGCTAAAAAAGTCGGGCAGTGGGTGATCTTCACGCGAAACGAAACCGCGATTCATGAGTTTGGCGGATGGCTGCGCGACGACATCGCCCCGCTCGGTGAGCACGGAAACACTGTCGAGGCCGAGCAGACTTGACCGCGCCTGTTGCTTGCTCGCCGGGTCACCTTCGCGCGAGCGCGCGAAGGCGGGTGGTGAATAGGTGGGCGGTTCGCGTCGGTCAGTTGCGAGGGGCGCACCGTTTCAGCTAACGTCTAAGCACGTTTGACGGCAGGGCGTGCAGCGATCCGGTGGATCCAACGTGCGGCGATTGCTGGCTCGACGTCCGCAACCCGTCGACGGTGAAGGTTCGAGTACCGTCATTGAGTTTCCTGTTCGCACCGAGCTTTGGCGTCGTCGATATGAAAAGCAACAGCGTGCACGCATCGGGTGGATGGAACAACGCAGTGACGGCGACGACGGCGGAAGATATCGGTGCGTTGACCGTAGAGATGCTTCTCCGTGAACCGCGAATCGTGAATGAGGTCGTGCGTGTCGCGGGCGACACGATGACTTATCGGCGACTGGCCGATGCGCTCGGCTGCGTGAACGTCGCCTCCATCCCGTCAATGTTCGCGGGCACGCGGACGCAACGCACGTTAGACGTGGCTTCCGCCGACGCCGAAATGCTATTGCTGCGCGCCAATTCAGAAGACTTCGAATCGCTTCGGCGGCTCGCCCAGTTGCCGAAACACCGAAAGCCAATCCTCGATATGCCAGGTTTTGGCAACCATTCCGTCGCGTAGTTGGTGAAAGGAATGGATGGCGAACCGCACTTGTCTCGACGTGGCAGGGATTCCGAGAAGATCGCCGGTCTGCGTCCCTGAGACCTCGGCGCGCACGCCGACGCGGTCGCCATGAATAAGGAGGTCCAGTATTGTGATTTTCATGTCCGGCAGCGCTGTGGCGATATTGGTAAATACCTTGCTCATTTGCTCCGGACCTGGAGCAGCGCCCGGCGGTTCAGGGATATATTCCCAATCTGCCGTGACTACCTGTCGAAGAAGTGAGATGTCATGCGCGGAAAAGGCATGATAGAACTGCTCAATCGTGTGGCGTGTTGCGGATTCGGTGGTGAGGGGTGTCATGGGCGCGGCTCCGTAGACGTAGTGCCTGAACGGCCACAGCACGGCGGCGTAGACAGGTCGCGTCCGCGTATGGCGCTTGCTACTTCAAGCATACATTGCCCGGGGTTCTCTTGCATTCGTGCGGACGGCAAGCAGACGTTCATTTCTTACGTCACCAACATTGTGCAAATGGTGCTCAACCTTTTCTGGCCGTCATCCCCTCGAGGCGGGCAGTAGTCCGCGCCGGCTGCACGCAACACTTCATCGATTGATCATTTTCGCGATCTGCAAAACGATCTTTCCGATCGCGATCTGTCTCCCTGCAAGCGTGATTTCTAGAATGTTGACAAGGATTGGGAGCGTCGCTTTCCGGCACGAACTCGCGTCACCCGCCAATCCCCACGACTGGACCATTAAGGGAGCTTTCATGCAGTTTCTGTTTGCAGTGCGCGTTCAAGGGAGTCTTGCTTCTGTTACCGGTGAACAGCGTGAGCGGGAAGTCGCGTATGTTCGCGAGAAATATGCAGCGGATTCGGTGCGACACATCTGGTCGCGCACCGACGTTGCCGGTGCTTGTCTGTTGATCGAGGCATCAAGCGCAGCCGCAGCACGCGCCGTAATTGAAGGGTTGCCATTGATGCAAGCGGGATTGCTCGTCATCGAGACGTTTGTGCCGCTTCAGCCATATCGTGGCTTTGCTGCTGCGGCCAACTGATGAATCATCCGCCATTCAAAGCGCTTCAGCATGAAGCGGACGCAGCCGAGAAGCTGCGTCTTTACTTTCTCGATCACGGCGGCAATCGCGTGCTGTCCGCGATGAGCGACGGTAGTGATTTGACCGTTCTTGTTGACACACACTGTGTGGCTCCCGACGGAGTTGCCGTCGATGCGGAGCACGGTCACCTCTATTGGACCAACATGGGCGTGCCGTCGCGCAACGATGGTTTCATCATGCGATGCGACCTCGATGGAAGCAACATCACGACCGTCGTGCGTCCCGGCTTCACACATACACCCAAGCAGCTCGTGATCGAGCCGCGCGGCAAGCATCTTTACTGGTGCGATCGAGAAGGCATGCGTGTCATGCGATGCAATCTGGACGGGTCGAACATCAAAACGCTTGTGCAAACCGGCTACGGCGCCTTCGACCAGGCGGATGCGCGCAATTGGTGCGTCGGAATTGCAGTCGATATCGAACGCGAGCAGATTTACTGGACGCAAAAGGGTGCGCCGAAGTCCAACACCGGGCGCATTCTGCGCGCTCCGCTAGGCGGGTTGCGAAACGGCAATACCCCTTTTTTGCGTCGCGATGTGGAGACGCTTTTCAATGCATTACCCGAGCCTGTCGATCTCGAACTCGATACGGCGACGATGACGCTCTACTGGACCGATCGCGGCACACCGCCGCTTGGCAACACGCTCAATCGCGCGTGCCTCGACAATCGTCACGCGAGCGGCTTTCATCACGAAGTACTGTGTGGCGGATTTCAGGAAGCGATCGGAATTTCAGTGCATCGGGATCACAATGTCATCTTCACGAGTGACCTCAGTGGTTCTGTCTATCGAAGCGAGATGCAAGCACAGACGCTATCCGTCGTCATTCAGAACGCCGGTCGTATTACGGGCATCACTGCGCTCTGAATGGAAGTTTGCCGTTGTTCAGGTTTTTCAGCGCGGCCTCTTCGGCGGCCATACGCGCGCTCAGTTCGTGCTTGAGAAAGTCGACGAACGTGCGAATTTTCGCATCGACGTAAAGGCGCGACGGATAAACCGAATAGACGTTGCGAGTGGGTAACTGGAACTTCGGCAAAACCCTCACTAATGCTCCACTGCGCAAATCGTCGATGGCCGAATACACAGCTAACGCGCCGATTCCAGCACCTGCGAGCAGCGCCACCCGCAGCGCCTCCGGATCGTTGACTTTGAACCGTGCTGTCGACGCGTTCGACAGCACCTCTCCATCTGAATTCTCGAGTGTCCAGCCATCCGTCGGAGGCGACGCTGGCGACTGCAACCGGATGCACTCGTGACGGGTGAGGTCGTCGGGCGAGTCAAGCGGAGGACGCTGCTCAAGATACGAGGGCGCCGCAACGAGGACGCTATAACTCGTGCCGGTTGTCTGGCTCACGTAATCGGAGTCGGGAAGCGTCCGCGCTGTGAGGACGGAAACGTCGAACTGTTCTTCAACAAGCCTCGGCATGGCCGCCGACAAGGTGAGCTCGATGTTCACGTCTGAATAACGCCGCTGGTATTCGATGATACAGGCCGCCAGATGCGTCTGCCCAAGTCCCGGCATCGCGTGCACGCGTAGGGTTCCATACGGTTCGATCAGGGCATCGGCCGCTTCCGCGTCGGCATAGTCGAGATCGGCCAGAATCTTCTGGCAGCGCCGATAATAGCGCGCACCTGCTTCAGTGGGCGTGACACGGCGGGTCGTGCGATCAAACAGACGAACGCGCAATTCTTCTTCAAGCGTCGAAATGGAGCGTGAAACGTGCGCAATGCTGCTGTTCAGGACGTTGGCGACGGCCGTGAAGCTGCCAACTTCGACGACACGCGAAAACACGCGTATGTTGTGTATCTTGTCCACAGAACGCTATTCCTTCAAAGTCGTACAGCCGGCCGACAGCATGGGCGATTGCCTCGATTGTCCTGAACTGCTTGCAGCGCTCCCAAGAGAGTCGTTGTACGGACTGGCCGGCAACGGGATGAGTCATTTCGTTCTTCCGGTAGAAATCTTCGAGCACGTTCGCGTGTCGTGGTGCCGACACGCGGTATCAGACGGTCCGCGACGTTTCACGCATCGCCTTCCAGGTGGGAAGGATATTACTATGAAAAACATAGTGTCAAGTTTGACGGCAGCTTCGGACGCGTTTGAAGGTGATAGCTGTGATAGCGTAACGGGGGTCGAAGGGGATCAGGAGCGGTCGTCTTCGAACGAGGAAGTCGCTCCTATGAAATATGGATGGAATCGGGGAGCGATTGTCGCATGCGATTCGAAAGCGGCAAACCCGATCTACACGGATGCGTCGCAGCGTGCGTTGGAAGGTTTCCTCGTTGAGCTGTGGAGTCGTGCGAGTTCGTGGCATTTTGCGGATGTCCATTAGCGTGCGGATCTCAGCGCACAGTAATAATTCCAGTCTGTCGATACGAGTTCCGCAGGTTGGCCTGTTAGACAATAACCGTACCGGTCCTGCAACTAGCATCGGAATCGCGAGGCACGCCAATCACCGCGTGAGTTCAACGACTACGTCGTGCGAACGCCACTCCATAGACAGCAGACCTGATGACGGGCATCGCGTCGTCCGAAAGCTCGATGCCGTCGATCAGGTTGGTCGGGAGGAACAGCAGATCCTTTTGTATCTCCCGGCTGTCGGCAAGAACCCTGTGCACTGTCAGTACACCAAGGTCCACCACGCGACGACCGGCCGGCCATGGCTGGCTTGGATCGCGGGTATCGTCGCCGGGGCCGGCAAGCTGGGCCGTGAAGTGGAACACGACTGGTTTGATCGCAAGGCGCTGCGGCATGTCGTCGATGAGAAAATCACACGGCTGTCTGGCGGCCTCGTCGGCGGTCAAATACACACGCTCTTCCGGCTTCATGATGTACCGCACGGCCTGTCTGCGCCCGGCCTTGTCGACAAAGATAAAGGCGTTGAGACCACGATACTCCTCGTGTGCAAAACTGTCCGGCGTGCCAGCAGAATTGAACGATGCGAGAACCGTTGGATGACGGGCGGCGAAGTCGTCGAACCTTGTCGGCTTGGGCGCATCTTCAGGGCTCTCGCTGATGGCAAACAGGAGATCACGAAACCCCTCGCCAGTCGCCATCGGAAAAGTCGTTATCGCCAGCATCACGATATCCACTTCGGCTCCGCCAGGCAGATGAAATTTGACGGCCATGCCTTTGATATTGCCCGGCGCGCCGTCGGGGATAGCCGGAAAGCCGCCGTCGTTCGAGAAGCGCACGGTGAATGGAATGGGGCTGCCGTCGAAGATTGCAGCTCGGCTCAATGCGGCCGCTGTGGGAGTTGCGACGAAGCAGCCTTCCGCGACAATTCCTTTCGCGTGGTTGACGCGAAAACCGGGATGGGTCCCATAGATCTTGTAGAAAATATCTACGATCTCGCTCGCGAGCGAAGCATAGTCGGCGCCGGATGCTGCGGCGCTGGTTTCGGCTGACGTGTGGCTCATGAGTAGCTCCACATACTTGGAGTGAGGGGCCGCCCCAATCGATCCAGAATTTACTCCGGATGCTTTGACGTTGAACTCGATTTCGCACCCAAGCATGTTGCGATTCCCGTCGCGGTCGGTGTGTTTCCGGACGAGAGATATACGCGGCCCCCAGAGCTGGGCGGAAAGGGCCTATCCCAAGCTGATTCACTATCAGGTGAATTCGGGATCGATCGCCTCGATAAAGCCAACAGGTATGAGACTGCGGCTGTCGTCTGGGCGCATTACGCTCGTCATGGTCATGCTGGCAATTGGCTCCGGAACTTCGTGTTTTAGCGTCAGGCGGTAACCTCGTCCCGGTATATTCTGGATCAGACGTCGGTCTTCGCCCAACGCCTTGCGCAACGCGCACACCTGCACGCGTATATTCGATTCTTCGACGACGGTATCGGGCCACACCTTGCGAAGAATGGTTTCAATCGAAACAACCTGGCCGCGCGCTGCCATCAGCACGGCAAGAATGTCGAATGCGCGGCTGCCAACCGGCACGGAGTTGCCGCGTACCTGGATCTCACGGGTCGACAGATCGACGTCGATGCGACTGGCCTTCATGTTCGTTTCTCACGAGTAGGGCAAATGCTTCTCGAATGTCCACATCAGTTCAGAAAGCGCGATGGCCGTAAGCGGCTGCTGGTTATGGTCGCGTCAAAACGGCCTCCCGAATGATGAAACCGCAAGTGGTCAATCGAGTCGATAGCACGTATGTATCGCTCACTATACTTTGGTATTAGCTCCTGCCCGTTTCGTTGTCGCGGCTATGGGCAGCGACTATATTGCACTTGCCACTTCGAGTGGAACGTCCTGCCCGATTGGCAGGTACACAGTTCTTTCATCATGCGAGTGCGACTATGAAGATTCTGATGGTGTTGACGTCTCATGATCAACTCGGCAATACCGGCAAGAAAACCGGCTTCTGGTTAGAAGAATTTGCGGCGCCGTATTTCACGTTTCTCGATGCTGGCGTCACCATAACCGTCAGCTCGCCTAAGGGTGGACAACCGCCGCTCGATCCGAAGAGCGACACGCCCGAAGGAAAAACAGAACTGACGGAGCGTTTCAAGAACGACCCGGCTGCGCAGAAGGTACTTGCCACGACGGTGAAGCTCGATACCGTCAAGGCCGATGACTACGACGCGGTGTTCTATCCCGGCGGCCATGGCCCGATGTGGGATCTGGCGGAAGACCCGCTATCCATTGCGCTGATCGAAAACTTCTACAACGCCGGCAAGCCTGTTGCCGCTGTGTGCCACGCGCCTGGCGTGCTGCGTCATGTGAAGGTGAATGGCGAGCCGCTTGTGAAGGGCAAGCGCGTGACGGGGTTTACGAACTCGGAAGAAGAAGCCGTCCAGCTCACAAAAGTGGTGCCGTTTCTGGTCGAAGACGAACTGAAGCGGCTGGGCGGACGGTTCGAGAAAGTCGACGACTGGCAGGTGCTGTCGATCATCGATGGCCGGCTCGTGACGGGGCAGAACCCCGCATCGTCGACTGCGGGCGCGCGCGATCTGCTCAAGGTGCTCAAGCAATTGCATTCGAGCTAACCCTTGCATTCGCTCATTGAACCTGGACACCCCGGAGAACGACATGACCGACGCCGGCTCGAATCAGCAGTTTCGGATTGAACGACGCAGCCACGCCTACTGGCGCGTGATTATCGATAACCCGCCGTTCAACATCTACGGTCCGGAATCCATGCCGCAGCTGAACGCAGTCGTATCGGCGCTCGAAACCGATCCTGACGTCAAGGTCGTGGTGTTCGAAAGTGCGGTGCCTGGATTTTTCCTCACACATTACGACTTCATTCCTCCATTGCAGGAGACCATCAGCATGCCGCCGGGGCCGACGGGGATGCCACCGCTGCCGGACATGCTGGCGCGGCTCGGGCGCGCGCCTGTCGTGTCGATCGCATCGATCCGGGGCCGCGCGACGGGCGTCGGCAGCGAACTGGCGCTTGCCAGCGACATGCGCTTCGCGAGCCGCGAAAAAGCGCTGCTGTCGCAGTGGGAAGTGGGCGCCGCGCTGGTGCCGGGCGGGGGGCCGATGAACCGGCTGTCGCGTCTGGTCGGCCGCGGCCGCGCACTGGAAGTGCTGTTGAGCGGCAGCGACATCGACGGTGATCTGGCCGAGCGCTACGGCTACGTCAATCGGGCGTTCGCGGACAGCGAACTCGATGCCTTCGTCGACGCGCTCGCATCACGGATCGCGTCGTTCGACAAGGAGGCGATCGTCGCGATCAAGCGTCAGGTGAATGCCGTCACCTTGCCGTCCGACAAGGATGTGGCGCCCGAATGGGATGCGTTCATTGCATCGGTGGGGCGCCCGCAAGCGCAGGAAAGGATCGCGCAACTCATGCAACTTGGGCTGCAGAAGAATCACGATGTGGAGGCGCGGCTAGGCTACTACACGGGCACGCTGGGACACTAGCATCGCATGACGCACCTGCGCAGAGGCGGAGGTCGCGCGCGGCACCTTGCAGCCACGGCCGCGCAAGGCACGGTCGCGACGTCGAATGTACAACTCGATCTCGCGACCGTGGTCAACATGTCGCGCGCGATCTTCAGCGGCATCGATCTGAACGAGCTGATCCGCACGCTGATGGTGCTCGCGCTCGAACTTGGGGCCGCGACGCGCGGCTTGCTGATTTTCCGTCGCGGCGACGAATTGCGTGTCGAAGCAGAGGCATCGACCGTGCACGACGGCGTAGAGGTGCGATTGCCGGGCGTTCGCGCGACGGGCCATGCGCTGCCCGAGTCCGTGCTGCGCTATGTGATCCGCACGGGCGATAGCGTGCTGCTCGACGATGCATCGGCGCGCAGCCTGTTTTCATCCGACGAGTACGTTCGCCATCACGGCTGCGGGTCCATTCTGTGCCTGCCGCTCGCGGAGCAGACGCGGCTGACGGGCGCACTGTACCTCGAGAACAACCTGACCTCGGACGCTTTCACGCCCGCCCGTACGGCCCTGCTGCGGCTGCTGGCGTCGCAGGCCGCGCTGTCGCTCGAGAGGGCGCGTCGCTATGCCGATTTGCAGGACGCGCAAGCGCTGCTGGCCGATGGGCAGCAACTGAGCCATACGGGCAGCTTCGATTGGCGGGTATCGAGCGGCGAACTGATCTGGTCGAAAGAGACTTTCCGCCTTTTCGGCTACGAGCACGGCGCAGCGCCGACCGTCGAGATGATGTTCAGCCGTGTGCATCCCGACGATGTCGGCTGCGTGCGCCTCGCGTTCGACCGCGCGGCCCGCGGCCGGCAACCGTTCGACATCGAACACCGGTTGTTGATGTGCGACGGGTCGATCCGGCATCTGCAAGTCGTCGCGCACGTCGTGGTCGATGCGCAAAGCCGGCTGCGCGTGCTCGGCGCGCTCAAGGACATCACCGTGCGCAAAGAGGCGCATGCGGCGCTGGAACGCAGCGAACGCCGCTATCGCGGCCTGTTCGTCGACATGCCCGTGGGCCTGTGGCAGATCGAGGCGCAACCGTTGATCGCGCTGCTGTCCGAGTTGCGTTCGCAAGGCGTCGAGAATCTGTCGGCGTTTATGGACGCGCACCCAGACTGGCTGAGCCGCGCGATGGACTTGCTGAGCGTCGCAGAGATCAATCGCCACGCGGCGCAGATGTTCAGCGCGAACGACGGCAGCGAGCTGCTCGGTCCGTCGCCCTGGCTCTGGCGCGAGAGCCCTGGCACGTTCCGGCGCGCGCTCGAAAGCCGTTATCGCGGCGAGGCGATCTTTCAGGAAACTACAAAGCTGCCGACGCTCGACGGGCGGATTATCGACGTTCTCTTGACGCTCGCGCATCCAGACCCGGAGCAGCACCTTGGCATTGCGCTCGTCAGCCTCGTCGATCTGACCGAGCGCGTGCGCGCGCAAACCGCGCTGCAACGTCTCCAGGCCGACTTCGCGCATGCTGCGCGCGTTTCGATGCTGGGCGAACTGACGGCTTCCGTCGCGCACGAGTTGAACCAGCCGCTGTGTGCGATCGCGATGAACAGCGCGATCGGCAACCGCTGGCTTGACCGCGCCGTGCCCGACGTGGCGGAAGCCCGGCAGATCAACCTGCAAATTGCCGCCGATGCGCGTCGCGCGGTGAATATCGTCGATCGCATTCGCGGTATCGCGCTGCGGCGCACGCCTAAGCGTGCTGTCACGCATCTCGACGAATTAATCGACGAATCCCTCATGTTGGTGATGCACGAACTCCAGTCGCGCGGTGTGATCGTGTCGCGACAGCGCGCTGCCGTCCCGCCGATGCTGCTCGCCGACCGCATCCAGTTGGAGCAGGTGATCGTCAACCTGCTCGTCAACGCGATGCAGGCAATGGAGCAGGCGGGCAGCCGCGAGCGCAACATCACGATCCGCACGCAGAGCTGCGATGACGGGACGCTGTGGTGCGCCACAGAAGACAGCGGACCGGGCATTCCCCCCGAGGCGCTCAACCGGCTGTTCCAGAGCTTCTACACGACGAGGGAGAACGGCATGGGCATGGGGCTTCGAATCTGCCGCTCGATCATTGAAGCGCACGGCGGGCGCATCGCAGCCGACAATGGCTCGGTGCACGGCGGCGCGCGTTTTCATTTCAGGCTTCCATCCGCTGCCGGCGCGGGCAACTGAAGGGCCACAGAAGGATCACTGAGGGACCAGCAGGGGACCAATTTTGCCCTGCACATACGATGGTATGAAACCGTCATGCGATGGTGGGGCTCATGCCAGGCAATAGTAGGCTGGTGCGTGCGTTGCTCGCCCGATACGCTAGTTCCGTTGGACCAGGCGTGTGATCGAACACGAACACATCGACGCGAGCTATCCGGCTCGATGGCGATTTATCGGAATGCACATCATGGACGTGGCGGATCTGAAAGTATTCGACGCAGTCGCTCGCCTCGGAAGCATGAGCCGCGCAGCGCTGGAGTTGCATACGGTGCAATCGAACGTCACGGGACGAATCCGGTCCCTGGAATTCGAGGTGGGCGTCGCGCTATTCGAGCGGCACGTGCGCGGCGTGCAGATGACGCCCGCCGGGCAGCGCATGCTGCCCTACGCGGCGCGCGCTGCCCGCCTGGTCGCCGACGCGCGGCTTGCCGCGCTCGATGATGGCCCGCCGAGCGGCACGCTCGCGCTCGGTGCCCTGTGGACCACGGGTGCGCTGCAATTGAGCCACGCGCTGAGCCGCTTCGCGACTCTTTATCCGCAAGTGGCCCTGTCGCTGACCACGGGGACGAGCGATGGGCTGACGACGGCCGTCGCCGACTGCCGTCTCGACGGCGCCTTCGTGGCTGGCCCGCAGCGTGATCCCGGCCTCGACATCGAATGGGTCTTCAGCGAAGAACTCGTGCTCGTGACGCCCGCCGCCATGCAATCGCTGAACGATGTGAGAACCGTCGACAACCTGAAGACGATCGTATTCAGTCAAGGCTGTTCGTATCGCGAGCGGCTTGATTTGCTGCTGGCCGAAATGGGCGTGACGCCGGTCGCCGCGCTGGCGTTCGGTTCGATCGAAGCGATCGTTTCGTGCGTCGCGGCCGGCATCGGCATTACGCTGCTGCCGCAGGCAATCGTCTCCGATGCCGCGCAGCAGAATCGCGTCGCGGTCCACGCGCTCACCTCCGACACGGCGCGCATGGAAACGCTGTTTGTCCGGCGGCGCGATGCGTATCTGTCGAGCGCGATGCGCGCGTTTCTCGATGTCGCGCGCGCCCAGGCCGGGGCCACTGCTTGATTCGCGCCGCAGGCAAACCACGATGGAAAGGTCGAATCGGCGAGCGTTTGGGGCGTTGCTGACGGTCGTCTTTATCGTGCAGATGAGGCGCGTGTTTCTTGCCGCAAAAACCAATAGAACGAGTATCGGTTTTTAATTACGCGCGTTTTGCCACAATCGCCGCGCGCAAAGCGATAGCTTTAAATTGTCCCTCGCTCGAGCACACTGGCTTTCAGCGCTTCATGTAGCAATCCATACGCGACTTTGCTTTGCGCTGATCGCGGTTTTGGGGCAACAATGGAGTGTCCTGCCAAATCTGCGTCAGACAATCCACGCTTAATGAAAAGGATCGCTCACTCAATTAAAGGAGGCGAAAATGGTCTCAGGACCGGGTTCGACTTCGATCGCAAACAACAATGGAAAAATGAAGCCGAACGGCGCACTTTCCGGTGTGTCTTCCGTCGTGTATGTCATTGACGACGACGAATCGATCAGGTTTGTTTTGAATGGTCTCGTGCGCTCGGTCGGTTTGCATGTGGAGACGTTCGAGTCGCCGAAAGATTTTCTCGCTTTTCCAAAGTACGACGTGCCCAGCTGCCTGATTCTCGATGTCAGGCTGCGTGGTGAGAGCGGCCTCGCATTTCAACAGGAGGCGCGGCGTTGCGGCGTGCGCATCCCGATCCTGTTCATCACCGCACATGGTGACATCGAGATGACCGTCAAGGCGATGAAGGCGGGCGCGCTGGACTTCTTCGCCAAGCCCTTCCGCGATCAGGACATGCTCGATGCCATTGCGCATGCGCTCAAGCGCGATGCCGAGCGTCGGGAATCCGAGCACGCGCTCTCAACGCTGCGCGATTCATATGAATCGCTGACACAGCGCGAGCGCGAAGTGATGAAGTTCGTCGTGGCGGGGATGCTGAACAAGCAGATTGCCTACGAATTGAACCTGAGCGAAATCACGGTAAAGATTCATCGCGGCCAGGTGATGAAGAAAATGGGTTCCCGCTCGCTCCCCGACCTCGTTCGAAAGGCCGAGGCACTTGGAACCGATCAGAAGCAATCGGGTTCGAACTGATGTGTGGCGGGCGCGTCGTGCCTTGCGCCCGCTCGCTTGTCGTCGTTGCGCTGGCACCTATTTCTATCTGTCCAGGAGGCAGGTTAGCGTCTTTCATCAAATGCCGATCCGCAAATGCCGAAACGAAGCAATCAGTTTGTACGTCGTTGAAGTTGCTGCTGATCGCATTGCACGTTCTGTCCCTTCGCGACCTTTCGATTCGCTCGTGGCGCGAGCGCCGGACCGGGCGGCACACGGTGCGTCGCGCGGTGCGTCACGCGGTGCGTCACACAACTGCCCGCCGCAATGCGCCCGGCGTGTCTGGAATACCCATTGCTAACGTTTCGCAAGAGACGTCGCGCGTCCGACAGCGTCGCTGACGGCGCCTCATTCACAGCGATGCGGCCTTCGATAAAGACACTTCAATCGCCAGCACTATGCCCGACCATCCGAAATCGTGTTCGAACGCCGACACCGTCGATTTGGCTGCGCCGAGCTTGCCAGAGGCGTACCGTTCCGTTGCCGTACCCGCAGGCCGCGTGGGCTGGCAGCGCTTTCTCGCCTTCATGGGGCCAGGTTATATGGTCTCCGTCGGCTATATGGACCCCGGGAACTGGGCAACCGACATTGCCGGCGGATCACGGTTCGGCTACACGCTGCTCGCCGTTATCCTGCTGTCCAACCTGATGGCCATCTTGCTGCAGGCGCTGTCGGTACGTCTGGGCATCGCCACAGGACTGGACCTGGCGCAGGCGTGCCGCGCGCGCTACCCGAAGGTACTCGCCATTACACTCTGGATTGCCTGCGAGCTGGCTATCGTCGCCTGCGACCTCGCTGAGGTCATCGGCACGGCTATCGCTTTGCAGCTGCTTTTTGGCATTCCGCTAATCGTCGGCGCTATGATCACCGCGCTCGATGCTTTCCTGGTGCTGCTTTTGATGAACCGTGGCTTTCGCTTTCTCGAAGCGTTTGTCATTGCGTTACTCGTCCTGATCGCGGGTTGCTTCATCGTACAGATCGTGGCCGCTGCGCCACCCGTGGCCGCCGTGCTGCGCGGCTTCTTACCGTCGTCCGAGATCGTCACCAACCGGGAAGCGCTCTACGTGGCGATCGGCATCATCGGGGCGACGGTCATGCCGCACAACCTTTACCTGCATTCTTCTGTCGTGCAAACACGCGCTTATCCGAAGACGCGCGAGGGACGGCGCGACGCCATCCGCTGGGCCACCATCGACAGTACGCTCGCTCTGGTGCTGGCGCTTTGCGTCAATGCGGCCATCCTGATTGTCGCTGCCGCAACTTTCCACGACACGGGACACACGAATGTTTCCGAAATCGGCGACGCATTCCGTCTGTTGTCGCCGCTGCTCGGTATCGCCATCGCTTCCACCCTGTTCGCGCTCGCCTTGCTCGCATCGGGATTGAACTCGACCGTGACCGCGACATTGGCGGGGCAGATTGTGATGGAGGGCTTCGTGCAATGGCGTATGCCGGCGTGGGCGCGCCGGCTCGTCACGCGCGGCCTCGCGATCGTACCGGTGGTCATCGTCACTGCGCTCTATGGCGAGCACGGCACCGCGCATCTGCTGGTGTTGAGCCAGGTGATCCTCTCCATGCAGTTGCCGTTTGCGGTGATTCCGTTGGCCCAATTCGTCTCCGACCGGCGACTGATGGGCTGCTTCGTCATTGGCCGTTGGACAAAGCTGCTGACGTGGGCAGTCGCGAGTCTGATCGTCGTGCTCAACGGAAAGCTGCTGGTTGACATGATGGCGACATGACCGGTCGGCCGGGGGGAAAGCATGAACGCTTCGCGTGGGCTTACCGGCTGCGCGACGGCAAGATCTTCACGTTCTCGGAGACGCAGCGGTTTTCGGGTAGCCGCAACGAGATCCGGCATGAGGCGGCCCGCTACGCCGTGTCCCGCATCGAACGTTATTTCGATTCTCGAGGCTCGCGCTGATGCGCGGCCGTCGAGGCTGGCAGAGCGGCGGGAGCATTTGCCCCTTGAGCCTCGTCATCATCAGCAGAAGTTGCTCCCCCCACGCCGCTCAGCGCGGCAACGACTTCCGCGCCAAGAAGGAAAACGACGGCGCAGAAATACAGCCACATCATCAGCACCGCGAGCGAGCCGGCAGCGCCGAACGAGCCAGCCGTGCCTGCGTGAGCCAGATAAAGACCAAAGAGCTGACGGCCGACCGTGAACAGTACCGATGCAACCAGCCCGCCAATCAAGGCCGGGCGGATGGCGACGTGCACGTCCGGCAGCCATTTGATCAGTGCGCCGAGCCCGATGGTCAGGATCAAGAGCCCGAACAGCGATTGGGCCACTTCCGCAAATAGGGTGAGGGCAGTGCTGCCGAAGATCGCATGGCCAACTGTCTGGATCGCGGCATCGAGTACAAGCGAGACGACCAGTAGAAACGCGAGGCCCATCACGAGACCGAGCGAAACAAGACGGGCGCGCAGCAGTAGTGCCACGCCAGCGATCCCCTTGGGAGACTTTGCATGAAACACCACGTCCAGTGCCGTATTGAGCGACGAGAAAGTGGCGGAGGCACCGACCGCGAGTAGCACGATCGATATCAATGCGGCAAAGCCGCCTTTGCCGGAGAAGTGCGCGTTCTCGACGATCGCCTGGATCGCGCTGGCGGCATCGCCGCCCAGTATGCCTTTGACCTGCGTGAAGAGGCGTCCCTGAGCGGCGTCGCGCCCGAAAAACCAGCCGATCACCGCAAGCACGATCACGAGAGTGGGCGCGAGAGAAAACGCCGAATAAAAGGCGATGCTGGCACCCATCATTGTGCAGCGGTCGCTGGAAAATCGCGCCACGATCTCTTTGGCCAATGCAGCGAGGCTGCGGGTTCGACCGGGCGGCTGTCTCGAATGGTCGTGCGACGATTTTGAACGGGGGGATCGCATGTTCAACTCCATAATGCCTGGTCGGCCTGGTCGGAGATGAGCACGGTGGAGCAACGGCTGTGCCTTTGCGGCTGGCCCGCGCGCTCACAGGCCTTCGCTCGACCGCAGCGCGGTTAATTCGTCGCACCGTGGCAATCTGGAATCGCCCGCTCGCTTCCTAAACACTGAACGGTTGACTGGACTGCGATGCTTGCCCTGCTTCCAACCCTCTTGCATGTTCAGCATGGCGCGCCTCGCGCAGCCTGACGGAGAAGTAATGAACTGTTTTTTCCAGTCCCATGTCGAGTGACGTAACCGGTTTCCACGCGAGCAATTCGGTTGCACGGGTGATATCTGGCTGACGATGCCACGGATCGTCGATGGGCAGCGGGCGGAACTCAATCGTTGAAGACGAACCCGTCATGTCGACGATCCGTTGCGCGATCTGCAGCATCGTGACTTCATGCGGGTTGCCGAGATTGACGGGGCCGCCGGCATATTCCGGCAGGTTCATCAGCCGGATGAACGCATCGATCATGTCGTCGACATAGCAGAACGAGCGCGTCTGCGAACCATCGCCATACACTGTCAGCGCTTCGCCGCTTAGCGCCTGCATCACGAAGTTGGACACAACGCGCCCATCGGCAGGATGCATGCGGGGCCCATACGTGTTGAAGATGCGCGCGATGCGAATATCGAGTCCGTGCTGACGGCGATAGTCCATAAACAGGGTTTCCGCACAGCGTTTGCCTTCGTCATAGCAGGAACGCGGGCCGACGGGATTCACGTGACCCCAGTAATCTTCCGTCTGCGGGTGGATGCGTGCGTCACCGTACACCTCGCTCGTCGACGCCTGGAAAATTTTGGCTTTCACGCGTTTGGCGAGTCCCAGCATGTTGATCGCGCCGTGCACGCTCGTTTTGGTCGTCTGCACGGGGTCGTGCTGATAATGGATCGGAGACGCAGGGCAAGCAAGGTTGTAGATCTCGTCCACTTCGACATACAGTGGAAACGTCACGTCGTGTCGCATCAGTTCGAAGTTTGCGCAATCGAGCAGGTGCGCAATGTTGTCTTTGGTGCCCGTGAAAAAATTGTCCACACATAGCACGTCATGCCCTTGCGCGACGAGCCGCTCGCATAAATGCGAGCCGAGAAAGCCCGCACCGCCCGTCACGAGAATGCGTTTGCGCGATAGCTCTTTCATCAGCGTGCTCCTGGTAGATGTTCAGGCGGTGACCTGAGTCAGCGTGTCGTGCCAGTCCTGCACGAAACGATCGATATGGAACCGCTCCAGCGCCGTGCGTCGCGCATTCGCGCCGAGCACGCAAGCAAGAGACGGGTCGCGCAGCAGCATATGCATGGCATCGCAAAGCGCGTCCGGGCCCGTATGAATGAAGCCGTTCTCGCCGTTGCGGATCACGGTCGACAATTCTGTCGTGGCAAGGCCGACAATTGGCATGCCGATGGTCATCGCCTCGACGATCGCGAGACCGAGACTCGTCCAGCGGATCGGATTGAAAAAGAAACGGTAGTGCGCGATGAAACCGGCGAGTTCCATGTTGCCGATTTCACCGATCCCGCCGCAGCTTTTCGCATCCATGCCGACGAGATCGAGCGGTACGCGCGAGCGCATTTGCGTGAACACATCCGCGCCAAGTCGCCGCCCGCGTTGTGCGAGATGGTTGACGACGACGATCCCGCATTCGCGCTCGCCGCTGTATCGCACGCCTTCGGGTATCACGACGCCATGCTCGATCACGCGCGTGGGCGTCGCGCCGCAATCCCACATCAACTGGTTGAAATGCGTGACATGTACCAGCAGCGTGTCGGGATCATCGACCCAATGCCACTGCTGATAGGGGTTTTCCATTGGCGGATCATGCTCGATGTACACGCGCGGCAAGCGCTGCTGCGCTGCCGACAGCACGTTTTCGCGGTCATGTTCCCAATGCTCGCGATGCTGATACAGCACGACATCGAACTCGCGTGACGCGACCTCGTCGATATTCACCTCGTGCACGTTATCGCCCCATGGCAGCGAGCCATTTGCGCCGGCGTAGCCTGGCGGATTGCCAGGTTTGGTGATGAGAAAGAAGTCGTGCGGCGCCTGGGTCAGGTAGTAAAGATAGTTGCCGTGCACATGCCAGGTCAGCACGCGCAGGCGGCGGCAGCTATGCAACATCGCGGGTCTCCTGGTGAAGCGGGATGATCGTCGCGCCGCTCGTGTGCAACTGGCATGAACCGGCGGGATGCGCATGGGGGTCGCGCGGGAGCATCGCGCGGGCGGCGCTCACGACCTGTGCGACAGACACGTTGAGCGCGCACTCGTGCCCGTAAGGACACGTGCGAAACGAACAGGGACGGCAAGCCGGATAGTCGGCCAGCACACGATGCCGCGCGTGATCGAGGGGCGCCCAGCGGCGTGTATCGCTGCCCGATGCGATCACCACGCTTGGCGTGCGCATGGCAGCCGCGACGTGAGAAATGCCCGTGTCGTTGCAGACCACGAGCCTCGCGCGCGCCACGAGCGCGGCGAGCGCACCGAGCGACGTCGATCCCGCCAGATGAAGCGCGGGGGCAGTCATCATGCCCAGCACGGCCGCCGTCAACTCGGCTTCAGCGGCCGTGCCCGTGATGGCGATCTGCCAGCCGTAGGCGGCAAGCATGTCGGCGACTTCGGCGAAACGGGCCACAGGCCAACGCCGCGACGGCAATTGCGCGCCAGGGTGAATCAGCACCAGGCGTTGCGGCTCGATGCCATGCGCGGCGACAAGGGCGGCACACTCGGTGTCGTCGTCGTTTGACAGGTCGAACGAGAGCGCATCGCTTTCGCACGGCGCGCCCATCGCGTTGGTCAATGCGAGGTAGCGGTGCGGCTCGGGCAGCGTGTCCGGCCATTCGATGAAACAGCCCGCCCGTTGAATCTCGTCGTGCTGCACGAAGCCCGCATTCGCGCGTGCATTGAAGCTCTCTGCGATGTCGTTTGCGACGCCGCCGCTGCCATGCAGCTGAACGGCAAGATCGAAGCGCCGCGCGCGCATCGCGTCGATGAACGCGGGCAACGCAGTGTCGTCTTCCCGCTGTTCGGGAAAGCCGATCGCGCCCGGAAACACGATCAGTTCATCGAGCAGATCCCGATAGCGATCGACAAAGACACGCGCCCACGGCAGGCCGATCAGCGCAATATGCGCATGCGGCGCGGCACGCCGCAACGCGCGCAAGGCGGGAACACTGCACAGCATGTCGCCGAGTTGCAGCGCGCGGAAAATCACGATGCGCTGCGGGCTGAGTCGTTCGATGAAGGAATTCACAGGAAGAACACCTTGTAACGAAGCGCCCCGCGTAAGCGCCAGTAAATCGACAGGAATGGGATCAGTATCGACGTCCATGCCATTTCGGCGACATGCATCGGGTCGCGGCGCGTATGGCGCAGACGTCTGACGCAAAACGCCGTTGTCAGCGCTATCCATAGGGCCAGCGCAAGCGCGGCGACCAGCAGCTGTCCGGCAAGTGCCGCGATACCCGCGCACAGAAGGCTCGCCACGATTGCGTAGTAACGTAACGGCGGCGTCGCGTCGATCCGCTGCCGATACAACTCAGGGTGCTTGCGATACAGCAACGCCTCGAACTGGCTCTTCTTCTGCTGCGAAAGGCTCACGCCCCACCGGGCGGGCCGCACGGGATGAACGACGAGCGCCCGCTCTGCGCGGACAATCGTGCCGCCCATTTGCAGAATGGCGAACTGCAGGTCCGAATCTTCACGCCACGCCGATGTGTAACGCTCGTCGAAACCGCCCAGCGCCGCGAGCCGCGCCCGACGTACGAATGCGTTAGCCGTGGCGAACTCGGACCGTGCAAGGCCGCTCGCATCGAGTTCATAGTCGGTCGGCGCGTCGGGCAGCGGCATGGCGATTGCGCCTGACGCCGCATCGGCACCCGAGCGAAGCGCGTCGACACCGGCTGTCAACCAGTGCGGATCGGGGATCGTGTCGTCGTCGGTGAAGGCGATGAGGGGCGAGCGCGCCGCACGCCAGCCCGCATTGCGTGCACCCGCGGGTCCTTGGGTGGCGGTGACGGGCAGATAGCGCACCACCAGCCCCCGTGCCGATGCGCAATGTTGCGCAAAGCGTTCAACGGCGGCACGCGTTGCGTCGTCGGGGCCGTCGTCGCACACGATAATCTCGTAACGGGCTGCGTCGAAGTCCTGCGCGGCCAGTGCATCGAGGCACGTGCCGAGCAGTAACGGGCGCGCGTATGTGGGCACGACGACAGAGACATCGAACTGCATCTGTTCGCCAGCCGGGCAAGCGGCCCCCGTAGCCGAGCCTGTCTCTGCTTGACCGAAGTCGCGAGCGTTCATCGTGCGCGTTCCGCAGCCGATGCGCCCGGCACGGCGGAGCGGGCCTTTTCGACGATGAACGGCCCGATCACGAGCGCGTCGAGCGGCGAGGTCCAGAACGATTCGACCGCGTCGCGTGGCGAATTGACCATCGGCTCGCCGCGTGTATTGAACGACGTATTGACCAGCACGGGCACGCCCGTGCGTTGCCGGAACGCATCCAACAGGTCGTAGTAGAGCGCGTGCTGCGCGCGGTTGACCGTCTGGACCCGCGCTGTGCCATCGACATGCCGCACGGCCGGGATGCGCGCGGCCTGTTCTTCGCGCACGTCGAACACGAACAGCATGAACGGCGCGCGCTGTCCGCCGACAAACCAGTCCGCTGCATGCTCTTCCATCACCACGGGCGCGACGGGGCGGAAATCCTCGCGGTCCTTGATCTCGTTGAGCCTCGCCTGCATGCCGGGATCGATGGGCGACGCGAGAATGGAACGCGCGCCCAGTGCACGCGGCCCGAACTCGGTGCGTCCCTGATACCAGCCGATCACCTTGTTGGCGGCGAGCATGTCGGCGGCTTCGTTGACCACATCCTGAGCCCGGCGGTAGGGAATTTTTGACCACTGCAAAAAGCGCTCGATTTCGTCGTCGCCATACTCGGGTCCGAGATACGCGTGATCCATGGTCCAGTGGCGCGTGCCGTCGCCGCGCTCGCGATAGTCGGTCCACAGGGCCGCGCCGAGCGCCGTGCCTGCGTCGCCGGCTGCCGGCTGCACCCACACTTCGTCGAACGGTCCGAGGTCGCGGACCTTCGAGTTCATCACGCAATTGAGCGCGACGCCGCCCGCCATGCACAGCCGGCTTAGCCCTGTCTGCTGATGCAGCCAGCGTGCCAGATGCAGCACGGTTTCCTCGAGCACGCATTGCAGCGAATGCGCGATGTCGAAATGCCGCTGTTCGAGCGGGCCGCCGCGCTCTCGCGGCCCGCCGAACCGTTCGACAAGGCGCGGCGCGTCGACGGTGTACGAGCCGTCCTGCCTCGTCTTGACGATCTCGCGGAATTGTTCGAGATAGACGGGTTTGCCGTAAGAGGCGAGCGCCATCACCTTGTATTCGTCCGATGAATGCAGAAAGCCTAGCCATGCCGTCACGGCTTCGTAGAGCAGGCCGAGCGAGTGTGGCAGTTCGACCTGCCGCAGCCGCGTGTATTTGCCATCGACGAATTGCCCCATGCTGGTCGTCACACCTTCTCCGCGCCCGTCCATCGTCAGCACGGCGCTGTCGGCGAAAGGGCTGGCCAGAAATGCACTGGCTTCATGCGCCAGATGATGATCGACGAAATGCCAGCGGAAGCCGTTGTTGCGATCGGCATCCTTGAAGCGTTTCGACAGGTGATGCGGCGCGCCGTCGAGCAGTTGCGCCTTAGCATTCGCGATGTAGCTCAGAAACAGCGGGTCCCACGGCGATTCAGACGGGTTTGCGACGTTTCTCGCGGCGGGGTCGAACGGAAGCTCGATGGTTGCGCGCGCATCCTTCGGCATCCCCGCGAACAGCGCTGGATCGTACGAGTAGGCAACGTGGTCGAGGTCTTTCAGCGTGATGCCGGCCACGCCCAGACAGTAGTCGATTGCGTCGAACGGCAGTTGCCATGTTGAAAACGGCACGGGGCGCTTCGCATGCTTGACGTGTGTGAAGCGCTCGTCTTCGGCAGCGGCCAGCACGACGCCGTCGCGCACCAGCACGGCGGCGCTGTCGTGATAGACGGCATTGATTCCCAGTGTGTACATGAGCGTCATTCCGTATGGGTTTCGATCGGGTGATGGACAGGCCGCGTGCGGCACGTCGGCCGGTTCCGGCTGGTTTCTTCGATGAGATCGAGCGCTGCGTTGGCGACCTCGACGGACGGTATGCCTCGCAGACACGCGTGATGTTGTTCTGGACACACGCTGCGATAACACCAGCGGCACTCGACGTCGTTGAACAGCACGCGATGCGGCGTTTGCCAGGGCGCATGTTGCGGGTTGGTCAACGCGTACAGGTCGACGACGGGCGCGCGCAGCGCCGACGCGATATGCACCGGGCCGCTATTGTTCGAGATGACCACCGCCGCGCGCTCGATCAGCGCGGCGAACGCGCCGAGTTCGAAGGCGTCCGTGAGGTCGTGCATGAAGGGGCGCACAGCAGGACCGGCTGCATCGATGAGCGCATGCGCGAGCGGCGCTTCGCTCGCGCTGCCCGTGATCAGCATGTTCATTCCCGTCGAGCGCACGAGTTTCGCTGCTGCTTCTGCAAACCGCTCAACGGGATAACGGCGCGATTCGGCACTCGCGCCAGGATGTATCAGCGCGTAGGGCAATTCGGGGTCGATGCCGCGCCGTGCGAGGATCGTTTCCAGTGTCTGCCGATCGATGCCACGCAGTTGCATGCGCATGCGCGTATCGTCGGCGTTCGCGCCGATCGCCTGCACCAGCGACAACTGTCGTTGCACTTCATGCTGTACGCCGTGCTCGGGTTCAGTCTCGCGTACCCAGTCGTTGAGCAGCGCATACGGATTCTCACGACAGCGCGCGAGCCGGCGACGAACACCCGCGAGGTAACACATCGTCGCGGCAGGCATCGGGTTCTGGCTGTAGACCGTGAAAATCACGGCGGCGTCGAACTGGCCTTCCTCGAGCAACGTGCGCATCGCGAGATCCGCCGGATGCGAGCGAGGCGTGCGGGCACCCACCCATGGCGCGTCGTAACGGATCACATCGTCGACGTCGGTGAGAAAGGGCGCCAGGGCCGCACCAGCGCCTGACGTCAGCAACGTCAGATGACGGCCAGGGCACGCATCGCGCAACGCGTGCAGCGCGGGCGTCGTCATCAGCACGTCTCCGAGGTTGTCCGTGCGCACACAGAGGACGCGCCGTATCTCGCTTCCCCAAGGCGCGAGCGGGGCCTGCGCCGCGATGCGCGCATGTGCAGCGCGTGGCTGTGGGAGCAGAGAGAGCGTTTTCATCACGCTGTCCGTTGCAGGTCAGCGGCGGCGTCGGCGTTGCAACGCTCGTGATACTGAAGGATCATCAACGCCGCGCGATGGAGATCGCGCGCACAGGCTGTCGGCATTCGCGCATGCGAGCGATCCCAGACGGTTTCGTGACCGTTATCGAGCAGGATCGTCCTGCATCCCGCGAGATTGCCCGCTTCGACGTCGTCGAGAATATCGCCGACAAACCACGACGCTCGCAGATCGATTGCATGCTCGCGCGACGCGCGCAGCAGCATGCCGGGCGCGGGCTTGCGACAGTCGCACGCCTGCGCATACGTTGCGACGCTGCCGTCGGGATGATGCGGACACCAGTACACACCGTCGAGCGTCGCGCCGCATGACGCGAACATGTCGCGCAGCCTGGCTTCGACCGCGTCGAGCGACTCGAGGGGGAAGCGTCCGAGCGCGACGCCGCTCTGGTTGCTGATCACGATCAGCTTGAACGGACAGCATGCGAGCGCGGACAGCGCTTCGTAGGCACCGGGCGCGAACCGCATGCGTTCGGGATCGACGTTATAGGGCTCGTCTTCGAGCAGCGTGCCGTCCTTGTCGATAAAGACGGCCGCCGTCGGCTTTCCGGCAGAAGGTGTAAGCATGGCTGCTCCAGCAAGAGGGCGTTCGAAGCTGACTGATCGCGCACTAGTGCGCGGCGCCTCCCGCCGCCGAACGCAGTGTCCCGGCGACATGGCTGCGGCCGGAATCCGCGTTCACGTCGGCTACGCGTGCGTAGACGGCTTTCAGGGCCGTCGCCACGCCGCTCCACGTGAACTCGGTTCGGGCCCGCGCGAGGCCGGCCTCGCCCATACGGCGTGCGAGCGCGGGGTCGCGCTGCAGCGCCGCGAGCCGCATTGCGAGCGCGGCGGGGTCGCGCGGCGGCACGAGCCAGCCGGTTTCGCCGTCCTTGACTGAATGACGGATGCCGCCGACGTTCGCGCCGATCACAGGCGTGCCGCATGCCATCGCTTCCACGGGCGTGATGCCGAACGGCTCGTACCACGGCGTCGTGACGAACACGCTTGCGGCGCTGTAGAACTGGTGCAACTGCTCGCGTCCGCGGCGTCCGACGAAGATGGTCGCGTGCTCGACGCCTGCGTGCCGCGCGATGCCGCGCAGCCGCGCGATCTCGGGCGTGGCGATCTCGTTGGGCGTATCCGAGTTTCCGCCGACGACATACAACTGCGCGTCGATTCCGTGTTGAGCCTTGAGCGCGCCAAGACCGAGAATCACGTTGTCAATACCTTTGCGCTGCACGATCCGTCCGAGCTGCAGCACGATGAATCCGTTTCGCGGCCATCCAAGTGCCTTGCGCGCCTCGTTGCGGTCCATGGGATGAAACTCTTCCGCGTCGAAGCCGCACGGCACGATCTCGATCCGCTCAGCGTCGGCGTGATACATCTCGATCAGATCCGACTCGTCCTGCGGGCATTCGGCGATGATCGCGTCCGAGTGCCGGACCAGTTCATCTTCGATGGCAAACCGTTCGTCGGGAAAGCCGTCGTCGCTTCCCTGATGAAGTCGGCGTACACGGCCAAGCGCATGAAATGTCGTGACGAGCGGAATGCCGAGCGCGCGCTTCACTTTCAGCCCCGCGAGGCCCGACATGAAGAAGTTCGCGTGCATCACCTGATAGGGCGCACGCTGGCGCCGAAAGAAACCGGTCAGAAAGTCTGCGAACTCGCCCATGTACGGCAGTAACTGCTCCTTGGGCAACTGCAGCGGCGGTCCCGCGGGAACATGGATCACGCGCACGCCGTCCATGTTCGAGATAGCGGGCAGCAGCGCGCGATCGCGGCGCGTGAACACGTCGACCTCGTGACCGCTTCGTTGCAGCTGGCGCGCGACATTGGCGACATAGATATTCTGCCCGCCGCTGTCGACGCTGCCTGCAAGCGCGAGGGGAGACGCGTGTTCGCTGATCATCGCTATTTTCATCGGAGGCCCTTTGCAGGTGAACGGTGTGAGAGAGGAAGAGCGCTGCTTTGTGTCCGCACGTCAGACGGCGCACGAGGACGGTTCAGCATTCGGTGTGCCGAAGGGTGAGAATGCGCGTTTCCATCGTTGATCCAGGCGCAGAAGGTTATTTCGCGAATTGGTCGCAGCTCGAAGCGCTGTGGCGTGCCCCGAATTACACACATCATGTAAGAAGCGCTCTGTGAGGCGCCAGGCGCTTCGGAGAAGGTTCGCCCCCGGATCTTGGCCCACGGCAACGTTAGATGGCGGGTGAGGTTAGAGTCGAAAAAGCGGCCGCTAGCGGGAGCGAATCTCGCTCGCGACACGTCGCGCAAATGAATGCGCGGCCCACCGGGAAGGACGATGATCACGACCGACGCAACAACTACCCGCACGCAAATCAGACGACTGATCGTGCGCGATCTGCTAGCCGCCGTGCTGAAGTATCGCGCGATCACGGCCGCATCCTTCGCGTTGATGATTCTCGCGAAACTCTGCGCCGTGGCGATTCCGTTGACGCTCAAGCACATCGTCGACGAATTGAGTCACCCTGAGTCGCCCGTCGTTTTTCCCGTATTTCTGGTGCTGGCGTACGCGCTGCTGCGCTTTTTTGCCGATGCACTGAACGAAGCGCGCGATGTTGTCTTTAGCCCCGTCACACAGCGCACGGTGGCCGATTTTGCTGAGCGCACCTTCGGTCATCTGCACCGGCTGGGCGCGCGCTTTCATGCGCGGCGCGAGACGGGCGCTGTCGTGCGCGACGTGCAGAAGGGTACCGACGGAATCGGCTTTCTGCTCGGCACCGCGTTGTTTTCGATCCTGCCCACCTTCATCGAGATCGGGACGATCGCCGCGATTGTGATGCGCAACTACACGTGGACGTTCACGCTCATCATGGCGGCAACTTTTGCGTGCTACGCGGTCTACACGTACATCTTTACCCGGCGTCGACTGGTGGTGCAGCGTCGCGTGAATGCGATTGAGGCGCAATCCGACGGGCGGCTCGTCGACAGTCTGCTGAACTACGATACCGTCAAGTACTTTGCAACGGAGGAGACCGAAACCCGACGTCTTTCGGACGTGCTGGCGCAGTGGGTCGATGCGCGAATCGCGAACCAGCGCGCGTTGACGACACTACATGTGGGGCAAAGCGGTGTGGTTGCGCTCGGTATCGCCGCTGTGGTACTGCTCGCGGTGCAGAACGTGATGACGGGAGCGATGAGCGTCGGCGACCTCGTGCTGATCAACGCGTACATCATTCAGGTTTGCATGCCGTTGAACACGCTCGGCTTCGTTTTCCG
The DNA here is from genome assembly GCF_037126505.1 of Paraburkholderia bengalensis. Classification (NCBI taxonomy): domain Bacteria; kingdom Pseudomonadati; phylum Pseudomonadota; class Betaproteobacteria; order Burkholderiales; family Burkholderiaceae; genus Paraburkholderia; species Paraburkholderia bengalensis. The sequence goes on along the minus strand of NZ_JACFYJ010000008.1, from coordinate 126,402 downwards.
CGAGACCAACGACGCCAAGGTCAACGTCGAGCGGATGTTCGCCATTCTGGTCGCGCGCGGTGTGCCCGGTGAAGACGTCGACATGCCGGACGCGAAGCCGCTCGCCGTGACGCACGGCGCGATCGAGTTCGAGCATGTGAACTTCGGCTACGATCCCGCGCGCCAGGTGCTGCGCGACGTGACATTTCGCGTTCACGCCGGTCACCGGCTCGCTGTGGTAGGCGGCAGCGGTTCGGGCAAGTCGACACTGGTGAGGCTATTGTTCCGCATTTACCAGCCGACTTCCGGGCGCGTGCTGATCGACGGGCAAGACTTGCGCGCGATCACACACAAGAGCCTGCGCGAAGCGATTGGGATCGTGCCGCAGGACACCGTGCTGTTTAACGAAACGATTGCCTACAACATCGCCTACGGACGGCAAGGCGCGACGCGTGCCGACGTCGTGCGGGCGGCGCGTGCCGCGCAACTGGACGAATTCATCGAACGTCTGCCCGATCATTACGATACGCGCGTGGGCGAACGCGGCGTGCTGTTGTCGGGCGGCGAGCGGCAGCGTATCGCAATCGCGCGCGCGATTCTGAAGAATCCGCGCATCATCGTGTTCGACGAGGCCACCTCTGCGCTCGATACCCGTTCGGAACGCGCGATCCAGACTGAGCTGAACCGTCTTGCGCAAGGACGCACGTCGATTTCGATTGCGCATCGGCTGTCGACGGTCGTCGACGCAGACTGGATTCTCGTCATGGAGCACGGGCGCATCGTCGAACAGGGCACACACGATGAACTGATCGCGCGCGGCGCCGTCTACGCGAAGATGTGGGCGCTGCAATGGCAGCAAGGGGAACTCGAGCATCTTCAACGCAAGGTGTCGTCGGAGTCCGTGCGTGTCAGTGCGCTGATCGCAGAGGCGCTGCGTCCGCTGCAAGAAACCATCGCGCGCCGGCGTATCACCTGGCGTACGAGTGTGCCGCATGAAGATCTGTGCGTCACCGGCGATCCCATGGAGCTACAGCAGGCTATCGCCACTCTGTGTCAGGGCGAGATCGAGCAGACGCGAATAGGCGGGCTCGTGGAATTGCGCGCCGAGCGAGAGGGCAATCACGCATGGATCAGCGTGGTGGGGGCACACGACACATCGCTGGAACTGTCACAGCAGGCCGCGAGGTCGATCGAAACGAAGCTAAGCTCGTCGGGCGGCCGGTTGACGGTGATCCCTGTCGGCAATCACGTCGCGTATGGTTTGGTATTGCCGTTGCGACCGGTTATCGATGTTGAAGACATCGCGCAACACGTGCCCGATTCCGGCACGCGGCAGGCGCCCGGCGAAACGCATCTGCCTCTCGAAGGCTTACGCGTGCTCGTCATCGACGATCAGGAAGATGCGCGCGATGCGCTGGAGGCCGTCCTGACTGCGAGCGGCGCGCAGGTGCAACTGGCTGCCTCGGGCGACGAAGCGCTCGCCGTGCTCGCGCATGCTTCGGCGCATGCCCGCCCAGACGTTCTGCTTTGCGACATCATGCTCGGCGCCGAGGACGGATATGACGTGCTCGCGCGCGTCAGGGACTTCGAAGCACAACACGCCGCCACCGCGCAGCCGCGTATTCCCAGCATCGCGCTGACAGGCTATACGCATCAGGATGATCAGGACCGCGCACGGCAGGCCGGTTTCAGCATGCATCTGACCAAACCCGTCGCTGCGCCGCTCTTGACCAAGGCGATTCTGGACGCGGCGGGCAAAGCGCCTGCATAGTGCGCGCATAGCACGCAAGCCGCGAACCCTACCGTCCAACGGATTGTCCGTAGCCTTGTTTGCGCGGCTGTATGGTGTGCGGGCGCGGAACGGGCGGTATCGATGCACGTCGACGCTCGTGGCGCTTGACCGTGCGCAACATCGACAGCACGTGGGGCGACACGCGTTTGCGTTCGCTTAGCGCCCATGCGAGTCCTCGCAACATCGTCAAGCTATCACGCAGCAGCGTGCGTTCGCGCCCGAAGGTGAGGCATGCGTTCAGCGTCCGCACGATTGCCACGCCGATGGGCAGGCGCAGCCACGCGATCCATGCGGCGTTGCGCGCGAGCATGCGCCGCCGCAATGCGCTGTCGCGCGCGGGCGATGGATGGTGCGCGACGGTTAGCGATTCACAGTAGGCGATCGCGTAGCCCCGTTCCAGCACATCGAGCGCGAGCAACTCTTCTTCCCCGCCGATGAAAAGGCGTGAATCGTAGCCACCTGTCTCACGGAATACAGCCGTCCTGAACACTGCCGCACCTGCCATATAGCCGACGAGGGAAGGGCCGGGCAGTCCGCGCACATCGAGCGGACTGTGCCGCATGATGTCGCAGGTCGGGTCCGTTTCACCCGTTTCACCGACTGCAATTCGCGCATTCAGTACGGCTGCGCGCTGCGATGCATCGAGCGCCTGCACCGCCCGCGTGAGCGAGCCTGGCTCCCACCAGGTGTCGTCGTCGCAGAAGGCCACATATTCGGTGTCCACATAGGCGACAGCCCGGTTGCGACCCGCCGCGCCGATATTCCTGCCGCACTGAACGATGCGCACGTCGGGGAACGTGTGTTCGACCATGGGCACCGTCTCATCCGTCGATGCGTTGTCAGCGACGATGATTTGCGGGTACTCGTGCAATGCCCGCAAGCGACGCAATGTCTCGCGCAGACGTGCGGCCCGGTTATGCGTCAATACGACGATCGTGACGCGCGATCCCGCGTTTCTCATGGCGGAAGAATGTTGAGTGCTCACTGGTCGCGAGAAATCGCATGCGAATGGTTAATATGCTGCGGCATAGGTGCTCTCCATTGATTCATCGTGACGTGAGCGAGTCCTGTCACGGAGGTTCGCGTTTGGGGAGCGGTGCAAGCGGGATGCCCGCGCGCGCTTCGCAGCGACGCTCGCGGGTTGCACCATGTTCAGGATTGCTCCGGGCCAGTGCCGTCATCCGCGCTTTTGTTAGTGGCACTCGCACCGTATTCCATCAGCCGGTTGTAGAGGGTCTTGAGGCTGATACCCAGCGCTTCGGCTGCGCGTGCTTTTACACCGCCGCACTGCGCGAGCGTCGCGAGAATCAGTTCGCGATCGGCATCCGCGAGAGAGGTGCCGTATGAAATGGTGACAGTCGAACGGACATCCGGTGCCGACAGCGACACCTGTAAAGGCACGGTGGCGGTACTGTTCGCCTCTGGCCGGGACATGATGTGCGCACGCTGCACGTAGTTCTTCAGTTCGCGCACGTTGCCTGGCCACGTGTATGACAGCAGCATGTCCTTGACGGCAGGCGGGAAATGCTTGGCTGTGCCGTACTGTTCATTCAGATCATCGAGGAACGACTGCGCGAGCAGTTCGACATCGTTGCCGCGTTCGCGCAGCGGCGGCATGTCGATGGGGAACACATTGAGCCGGTGATATAGATCGAGCCGGAGTTTGCCCTCGGCGACGGCCCGAGCCGGATCGCGGTTCGTCGCTGCGATGACGCGGACATCGGTTGCCATTTCATGTGTGGTGCCGACCCGCATGAACACGCCTGTCTCCAGCACACGCAACAACTTCACCTGCAACTCGATCGGCATTTCGGTAATTTCGTCGAGAAACAGTGTGCCGCCGTTGGCGCGCTCGAAATATCCGTTGTGCTGCCGCTCGGCACCCGTGAATGCGCCGCGCTCATGGCCGAACATTTCCGATTCGATCAGGTTGGGGGAGATTGCGCCGCAGTTGACCGCCAGAAACTCGTGCTTGCGGCGCAGGCTGAGCGCGTGAAGCGTTTGAGCCGCGACCTCCTTGCCGGTACCCGACTCACCCACCAGCATGACCGAGAGGTTCGTAGGCGCGACCCGGCTGATCTGGTCGTACACGCGTTGCATGGCGGGCGAGTTGCCGAGCATCGCGCCGAACCGGCCCATGCGACGGAGTTCGCTGCGCAACGATCCGATCTCTGCCTTGAGATCGCCAGCGCGCGGCAGCCGGCTAAGGACTGCTTTGACGCGCTCCACGTTGATGGGTTTGACGAGATAGTCGGTCGCGCCCATCTTCATCGCGTTGACGGCTGATTCGACCGTGGCGTTGCCCGTGATCACGACGAACGGGATGCCGGAATCCGGGCCCAGGTCCTCGTACAGCTCCACGCCTGTACCATCGGGCAAATGAAGATCGGTGAACACCACGTCAGGCATTTGCCGCGCAAGCTGAATGCGCGCCTCACGCAGGTCGCCTGCAGTCGCTGTGGTCAGGCAATCTTCCTCGACGATTGCCACCAGCGCTTCGCGAATGTACGGATCATCGTCGACCACGAGTGCATGTGCCATCTGTTTGCTAATGAAATGACGTCCCGCCATCGCGAATGCAAAGCGTGTACCCGCAATGACCTTATGCAGAGAAGACAGAAGGCGGCGTCGTTTGCGCGATCAGGGTGCGATCCAGTCGCGCAACCAGATGTCGCCCTGACGAACAAAGCGTGCGCGTTGCTGACGATCCACAGTGAGATGCTCGAGCCAATCCAGGCGCGTGGGACGCACCTCGACGACGCAGAAATGCTTTAAACCTTCGTCTGGATCGGGAACAGGTTGCGTCTGGTGATGGGCATCATCCGCGTGGCCTATTGGAGTGCCAGGTGCGAGGCGCGTCCGGTAGACGACCAGATCGTGGTCGGGGCTGGACCTCCATGCATTCAGTCGCGCTTGCCCGGTGCGCACGATCCGGGTTTCGCCGGACATCCGGATTTGCACGTTATGAACGGGATCGACGCCAACGAGGGCAATGCGCGGTTCGCGGCTTAATTCGGCGATCTTCGGCGAGCGCAAGTCGGTATGGAAAGTGAGCAGATTCTCCTGTTCACTAACGCTTCGAAGGAGCACGGTACGCACGTTCGGGCCGCCATCGAGGCCGACCGTCGCCGCCTGCATCAGCTTGAACGGGTTCTTTTCTTCGCGTACCGCGGCAGCGAGGAAATCCCATATTCGGGCATAAATCTCTTCAAGGGTCATCGGGCTCACTCCTGGCAAGCTAGGGGACGGCAGTCAGAACGAGGCAGCACGCTCGATGCCCAAAGCCGGTCATTCCGGACGAACGACAGGAACGACGATTGCGGCAATGCAGCGCGAAGTCCTGTCCAACCGTAGAGGAGTCGAACATGTCCGAGAGTGTCATTGCGTTGCCCGATGCCGCCGCCAACAGGGCGTCCGAACGTGCTGCATGGATCGGTGCCGAGATCAACGATCTGGCGGAGCTTTACATCCGAACGGCGGAACGCCTCGCGGAACTCAACAGCCGCGCGATGAATACGGCAATCGACGAGCAGCGTGTCGTCGCGCTCGAAGCTGCCGCCGCGCGCTCGCCCTTCGGCGCATGGCGCTTGCAGACGAGCTACGCGTTAGCGAACACTGCAAAGGCCGTTGCATGGTGGCGGCATGTCAACGAGATCATGCTCGGTGCTGCCGCAGAGGCTGTCAACAACGCGGAGAGCCGTGTGAACAGCAACTTCATGGCGTTAAGCAGCGCCTTTGAGGACGCAGTGTCGGGCGTCGGCTCATCCATATTGACGGGCGATCCGGCTCACGCAGTCAACGGCATGAACAAGGCCGTGCAGATTGTCGATACGGATGGCAAGGTCGTTGCGCCACCTCGTTCGCGGTAAGCGGCGGATCGAACTCGCCGCGTAGCGGCGAGTGGCGCCATTGCGTCTTCATTTGGCGGCGTTTCGCTTCGTGGAGCCAGACCACGAACGAACGGGCGTCGCTTATATCGTCGCCGGGCCTTCTGCTTCTTCGGCGTGATTGCATTGTTCGCCCCGTCCGGACGGCGCCGAAAGGATCGAGTCGATGAACGTGCGCGCGCGGCTCTCTCCATATCTGAGTGCTTCCTGCTCGGACAGAAAATCGAATTGCTCGGGAAAGTTCACCACTTTGCGTTCGGGATGTTCTGGAAAAGAGATCGCCCAAGAGACGCGAAACCGGCGGTACATGCCGCCAATCGCATGTCCCTTCGACGCCGTCACGTGAACCTCGATGCTGCACCGGCGATAAGGCACATCGTACTGGCTCGACATCGTCATCCCTCACAGCGCGAAGATGGGTGTACTTCTCGTCGGCATCGCGCATGCCGCATGCCGTACAGGTGACGCAAAGGACTGACAAGCTCATCTGAAGACGAGCTTGCAGGACCCGGCCGCATGGCGGCGCGTCATACGCGCCCACTGCCTGTAAGCCGGGATTAACGATCTCCGATGCCTGGCGCTTCCTGACCTGCGGCACAGCATCATTTATTGGGGCTTTTTCTGCTTTCCATTGTCTGCCTTGTCAGGACTATCGGCTTCCTCGTCTGTCTCGATGCGCGTCGTGCCACCCGTTGCGGGCGGGTCGCTTGCCGGGAATGTATCCTCGACCGCCTTGTCGACGGCATCCTCCGGCCGTTCACTCGTCGGGTTCGCTTCTTCCTTTCTATTTTGCATTTGAGCCTCCATCACGACTGTTCACCGATATTCAGCAAACCGCGTACCGGCGTGGCGTTCGGACCACGAGATCGGATAGTTTGCGGCCCTTGAAATAACTCCTGTCGTTTGCCTCTTCCCCTATCTGGTCCGTCAGTCGTACGTTGAAAACACCCGCGGTAACGATCGCTGAAAGGCAAGCGTTGCGCAGATCTTCTCCATTTACAGTGCTGCACTGCGCCTAAAGAGGAAACTTATGAAAGTTCTCGCGCTTGCCTTCCCGGGCTGCCACGCCGCTGCGAGCCAATTCGAAGAACATGCATCGGCGGCAACAACTGTCCCGACCTGCTAGACTGAAAGTACCCCTGCAAGCCATGGAGGGAGACATGACGACCGTCTACGTCGTGAAGACTGGAGAGAAGTTTCTCTGCACCGCAGAGGATGGCGATATAGGCCTGGCGCCGGAAATCAAGGAAGCCACGCGCTTTCTCTCGTACGAGGACGCAAACAAAGTCGCGAACGAGCACGCTGACCCCGGATACGAAATCGTGGCCGTCGATCGGTAGTTCGCGCAGTGCATGGCAGCCGAGGCGGATGCGCTGATGACGGCCTATTCCCGTCGCTCTAAAACGAGCGACTCAGCACTGCGCTCATCAGCCGTCATCAGGAGATCGAGCAGTTGCTCACAGTCGCTTGGAAACATGCAGGCAAGCGCGAATTCGCTAATAGCTACATCGTGACCTCGCGGCAATAGATCGAGAATGCCTGGAAATTTCGCGCGAACGATAAGTCCAATACAGGACAAGGCAGACAACACGACAGCAGAAAACGCGACCTTCTCGAGAACGCGAAAATTCAAATTCATGACTGCCCCTTGTATGAGTCGCGTCGAACCGGCGCAGACGCGTTTGGGCCGAAGTTTCCCTATCGCCATCATGAAATCGGGTACACAAATTCTCCTCGACTTACCAGGCGAGATGCGCAGCAGTATGGATGGGGCACTTAATCCGAAAACGTAACAGTCGAGCCAAGGATAGCTGATGACATTACAATATACTTTCACCGAATCTTCGAGCGCAAATGGTTCTCTATCACCGCGGTGCCGCGATCTGGGCATCAAGCACCAGGCGCGGCAATACGTTCGTCGCGCACGCGTGCATTCTGAAGGATGACGGCGAATCCGTCTCGCTGCCTGAATTGGGGCAGTTCGCGAGCCGAAGCTGCGCCTTCGCCTTTGCGGTGCGTTGCGCGACTGCCTTTGTGGACGGCAAACCAATGCCTCGCCGGCCATTTCGCGTCAGTTCCGGAAAGCACGAATAGCGTAGGTTCGCGGCCGTGTCTTTGCGCCAAGCGAGGCTGCCGTCAAGGCGAGTCATGTGTGATTCGATCATTGGAGGAACGTTGATGCGTATGGCTGAGGTAAGTCGTTTCCAGTACACCCGCGCATGTGGTAACCGTCGCACGTACGACGTAACGCTTAACGTGACACGCAAAGAATCAGGCATCTATGCATACGCGGCCTGGGTGCAATTCCGCGCGGAATATAAGGGGTCGGGGCTAATGCTGCCGCTGGTTTCTGATAACCACGAGAGCGCGATGCGAGAGGCGCGGACCAGAATAGAGAACGATATTGATAATCTTATCGGCGTGGTCGAATAACGCACTGCATGTTCAGCGGGGCGCGTGCGGTCGGTAATCAACGTCAGAAAGCTTGCGCTCTGTTCGCCACATGTGTGGCAGTGTGACGCGCCTGATCTACTCATATGCGGGACGACCCGAGTTGCCGCTCCGCAGAGCATCCCCTACGATCGACTCCCCGCGTCATTTTCGGCGGATAGGCGCTAGCGGCATTGCACGTCAAAAGAGAGCACTGCCCTCGGCGCAATTGATACCACATCTATTGGCTATCTCAGGAGGCACGCATGCTTAACGCCCGCGAATTTGCGACATCAATGCTCGTGCGTGATTCGGCCGATCACATTGCTAAACGCAAAGAACTGGATGCGTTGCTTGAACGGCAGCTTGCCGCCATGGAGAAACTCGCTGTACGCTCGGATGCCAGGGACGACGACGTGCTCCTGCCTACCATTACGCGTGTTCACTGACGGCACCATTGCCTGGTAGCGAGAATGGAGCAAGTGCCAACGGAATGCGCAACTCCTCTTTCGCATGTCATACGTCGCCGAGTTTGCAACCTTCCTCGCCAGACCGGTTCTCTCGCCACGGCACGCCCCTTGCTGCTCCTCCTTGCTCATGACAAGGAGGTAATCCATGATCGTTAGAACCATCGTAGTGACTGCGCTTGCGTTTTCGTTTTCCGCGGTATTGCCCGCACCAGCGATGGCGGCCGGATGCCTGAAAGGCGCCGCCGTTGGCGGGGTGGCGGGACATATAGCGGGTAAGCATGGCACCGCGGGAGCCGCGACTGGATGCGCGATAGGGCATCACGAAGCGTCGAAGAAGCAAAAAGCCGCCAGTGACGCGGCGACAGCAAGCACGCCACCGTCGAAGTGACTGTGTGTGACGGAGCGCCGCGCGCACAGCGTGTTGAGTTTCCGGCCATCGGTCCCTGACCTGTCAGTAATTAAACAGCGATAGTTCGACTGCCACCGTGCCGGGTTCGATACACTTCTGTTAGCCAAGAGAAACGCATCGACATCGCGACGAAGCGCGCCGGGTACTGTACAGCGAGCCGTGATAGGCGTCCGGATAGATGATCAGTTGCGCGTTCGGAATGTGTTGTTGCAGGAGCCACGAGTTGATCGAATAGATGATCACGTCGTGGTCGCCGTTGACGACGAGCGTCGGGTGTTTGAGCGCGGCGAGATAGTCGTACGGGTTCTCGCACGGCGCGCCCCACTTGGCGAGCGCGGCGAGTTGCGCGGGCGCGACCTTGTCGTTGCTTTCGGGGTCCCGGTTCTCGGTGAGCAAACAGAAACGCTCGATAAAGCCACGGCCAGCCGCCTGGCTCGCTTCGATGGCGCGAACTGCGTCGGGGCGGTCTGATGGGTGTGGCGGGTCATGTCGATGTCCTTTCATAACCGTTGAAGGTGGCGCGGCGCGATTGAGCTCTCGCGTCTGGGCGGCAATCCGGGTTCGGCGTTTCGCGTGGGCCAACCGTGCCTGGTACGCGCCGTCATGACGCGTAATGTAGGCGTCGCGGGTCGTCAGGAAAAAGACTTTGTAGGCTGTGCGGCATGCCTCGCAGGCATGAGCGGGCAGACGCCGGTTACGAGGCATTCTAACGCCGCGCCGCACGCGGAGCTTTGCTGATCGACACGGTTCACCCGTTGCCTCACGCGGTTTCGCCAGCTGAGGGTTCGAGGGCGTCGTCGTAGGCGGGAAAGTCGATGTACGCGCGTTCGTCGCCGCCCCAGAACGCGTCGCGTTGATACGGTGCGAGCGGCAAGTCGCGGCGCAGGCGCTCGGGCAAATCCGGATTCGACGAAAACCATCGGCCGAAGGCAACCAGATCGGCATCGCCGCGGTGCAGGATCTGTTCGGCGCCCGCGCGATCGAAGCCACCCGCCGCGATGATCGGGCCGTCGAACACCGTGCGCAGAAGCGAAGACGCGACGGGCGCCTGACCTTCTTCGAGCGTTTCCGTGCCCATCACGCGCGGTTCGATCACATGCAGATACGCGAGGCCATAGTCGTTCAGACGCCCGGCGAAATAGTCGAAGGTGGCGTTGGGATCGCTGTCGGAAATCGCGCCCCAGCGGCCGCTCGGCGAGACGCGCACGCCGACGCGATCCGTGCCCCACACCGATGCGAATGCATCCACCAGTTCCAGCGAAAAGCGCGCGCGCTTTTCGACCGTGCCGCCATACGCGTCGGTGCGCCGGTTGGTGCCGTCCTGCAGAAACGTGTCGGCGAGATAGCCATTCGCGTTGTGCAGTTCGACGCCATCGAAACCGGCCGCTTTGGCGCGTTCCGCCGCGCGGCGGAACGACTCGACGATGGCAGGAATCTCATCCGTCTCCAGCGCGCGATGCGGCGAATTCGGCACCCAGCCGTTCTGCGTGAACACCGTGGTCTCATACGGCACGACGGAAGGCGCAATGGCGCGTTGCCCCAGCCGTCGTGCGCGATCTGCATGAAGATGCGCGCGCCTTTCGCGTGAACCGCGTCGGTGATTTTCTTCCAGGCGTCGACATGGGCATCCGTGTAGATGCCGGGCGCGCCGAGATAGCCACGGCTGTCGTACGAAGGATGCGCGCTTTCCGTGATGAGCAATCCGCCTTGCGACGCGCGCTGGCGGTAATACTCGACCATCATCGCGCTCGGGCTGTCGTCGGTGTCGGCGCGCAAACGCGTCATCGGCGCATGCACGACGCGGTGCGACAGTTGCAACGGGCCGATCCGCGTCGACGAGAACAGTTTGAGTCGTGTGCCAGACATTATGGATACCTTAGTAATGGATCGTGATGGACCGTGCTGCGATGCGTCGTGTTCGGTACGGCAGGCACTCAATCTAGCTTTTGTTCGCGCAAAGAAACAAGACTTTTTAGGCAGTCGGGCATGCCTCGAAAGCATGGCGATCGAAGCAGGCGACAGAGGAGCAAACCGGGTGGCCGGCCGATTCGCGACCGGAAGCGTTGCTGCAGTTGCTGTCGTAGCCTTCGCTGCCGGTACGGCCCTTCCAGCATGGCTATCCCGTTTGTCGCTGCCGTCGCCTTTCGAGTCCATTGCGCAATTGGCCACCGATAAATGCGCCGACGATCAGACAGAGATAAAGCACGATGAGATGGTGACGCCATGCATCCAGTGTGAACTGATGCGTGACCAGCTTCGGATCGGGCGCGCGGAGCGTGACACTCGTCATTTCGACGGCTTGCATCATGCGGATAAATCCTCCCGCGGACAGCAGCGGCAACAGGGCAGCAGCGGCCAGCAGCGCGAGCTTCATGCGCTGCGCCAGCGGATAGTGGCGCAACCGGAACCACAGTCCCAAACATCCATGTACCCAGCCAGGGGCGAGCAGCGCAAGTTGCAGCCCTTGCGTTCCACTCGTTAGCAGCATGCCGACGACCTGCTCGTAATTGGGCTCGAAGCCGTAGAGCGTGGAGGCCAGCCGGGTCGTCACCGTGTGGCGTATGAGCAGCAGCGGCAGGCTGAGGCCCGCCCACAGGCGAATCCATTCGGCGGCCGGCAATTCCCAGTGGCGGCGCCGGTATATCGTGTGCAACGCGAGAGAAAAATGCAGCGACGGTGCACCGTACAGCGCGATGGTTCCGGGCGTGCTGCGCCACAGTCGCAGCGCCATCGCAAGACCGCGTCCGGCCAGTTCCAGCGACCACAGGCCAAGGGCATGGTTGGTGAGGTGCAGAAAGAGGTAGGCCAGCATCACCACGCCCGAGCCTAACTGAACCCGGCGCAGGACGGCTTGCAGCGACGCTTCGGACGGCCGAAAGGGTGGAATGATCGTCGAGCCTTTCATTTCGCGTACCGGTGCGTGCGACGCGACGCGTCTCTCGCAGCGGCTGACAGCGTTTGCGTTGACCCATGCTCGCTACGGCGCCGGCGTCGTCGGCCCGTGTGGGTGGCTGCTGCCCCTGACCGATGCGGCGTGCCGTCACGTTGGTTCACGGCGGACCGATACAGCGCTTCGGCGAATCGCTGCAACGCCGACACTGAACCGCACACGCTCTGGTATTCCTCGCGGCCGATCCTGCCATCGAGGATGACGGTCAATCCCGATGCACGGGCGATGTCGATGACGTTCATTTCGATCCCCAAATGCTGTTTCGTAGCTGCAAGACGTTGCATACGCATCAGTTATTCCCTGGCGCGCTCGAGCAGATGAGGCCGCAAACGCGCTGAAAGGAAAAGGCAGGCGATCAGGCGCCGGAGGCGGGGACCGAGTTCAGGGCCTAGGGGCGTTGGAATCAGGAATCCGGCATGAGGGAATAAAACGAACGAGCCGGCGGTATAGCGCTTGAACTCACGCGGGGTAGTCCACTTGATTGACGGGTGGCCTACCTTTTGAACCCCACTCGAGAGGACATCATGTCATCTGATATTCCTTCCAATCCATCGCGCCGTAACGCGTTGAAATGCCTCGCCTACGGTGGCGCAGGCACCCTGTTCATGCTGGCCGGCGGCGTTCTCACGCCAATGGAGTTGGCCTCTGCCGCCGGCACGAGCGGCAGGTCGGCGGCCTCGGGCGCCCCGTTGTTCCTGCAGATCAGCGACACGCACATCGGGTTCAACAAGGAAGCCAACCCGGATGTCGCGGGTACGCTCAAGCAGACGATCGACCTGGTCAACGCCATGCCCGTCAAGCCCGCGCTGACGATTCACACGGGCGATATCACGCATCTGTCGAAAGCATCGGAGTTCGATCTCGCGGCCCAGTTGCTGTCGGGGCTGAAAATCACCGAGTTGCACACTGTGCCCGGGGAGCATGACGTGACAGACGGGCCAGGAACGGAATACTTCAAGCGCTTCGGCGGCGCGTCGGACAACAAGGGGTACTACAGCTTCGACCACAACGGTGTGCACTTCATTGGGCTCGTCAATGTGATGCACTTCAAGCCCAATGGCCTCGGAGGTCTTGGCGACGACCAGCTCGAATGGCTGGAAAACGATCTGAAGGGACGCTCGTCGAGCACGCCGATCGTTGTCTTCGCACACATGCCGATGTGGACCATCTACGAACCTTGGGGATGGGGCACGGGCGATGCGGGGAGGGCGACGGACTATCTGAAGCGGTTCGGCTCGGTCACCGTCCTGAATGGACACATCCATCAGATCGTGTCCAAGGTGGAAGGGAACGTCACGTTCCATACCGCACGATCGACCGCCTATCCGCAACCGACGGCCGGTAACGGCCCAGGACCGATGCCGCTGACGGTTCCCAGCGACCAGCTTACGAAGATGCTCGGCGTCACCAGCATCAAGGTCTCGCAGCATCCGCTGAAGGCAACGCTTTCCGATACGACGCTTGTTTGATGCCAGGCGCCATTCACCTACAACGGAATCAGATCATGCTATTCAGTCTCTTCAATCGCACCTTTGTGCGCTTCATCGGCAGAGCAGTTCTCATTGCGGCGTTGGCGTCGGGGTTCACGACTGCGCAGGCACAGGACGCCAATATGGTCGTGATCAAGAATTTCATGTTTTCGCCGATGTCGCTCACGGTCAAAGCGGGGTCGACCGTGACCTGGAAAAATATGGACGGTGAACCGCATACGGTGGTGAACGATGCGGGTATCTTCCATTCCGCCGCGCTCGATGAAAACGACACGTATCAGTTCAAATTCGACAAGCCGGGCGTCTATAAGATCTTTTGCGGCATCCACCCGAACATGAAGGCGACCGTGACTGTGCAGTAGGGCGTGAAGGTACTGTCTGCCGTGGCCCGGATGCGTCCGGGCCATCTGCGCAAGCGCGATGAAATTAAAGTTCGTCGATGAGGCCGCCGATGAACATAGCTACGGCGTTATAGCTGTTCGAGCGCGTGCGGTACAGCGCAGATAACCGACAAATCGCCACTCGGCCGCAGCCTCTGGCATCGGGATATCTAGATCAATGGCATCGTGCCCTCGTCGTGCAGGCCGTCGAACAACGCAATGAGATTGTCCGGTTCGACCGGTTTGACGAAGTGATAATCGAATCCGGCGGACTTCGAGCGAGCCACGTCTTCCGCCTGTCCGTACCCTGTCGTCGCGATCAGAATGGTTTGCGCGAGACGCGGCATGCGCTTGAGCCTGCGAGCCACCTCGTACCCATCCATGCCGGGCAGGCCGATATCCAGCAGCACTACATCGGGCGCTTCACGCTGGCATTGCTCGAGCGCTGCCGGCCCATCCGCTGCGGTTCGCACGTGATATCCCGTCATTTCAAGCAGGATAGCCAGCGAATCAGCGGCATCGCGATTGTCGTCGACCACCAGAATGCGTAGGCCGCGCGACTGGCGTGGCGCGATGGGCGGCAGCGGATCGCTCGAGGATGGAGCCTGCGTCACGGGCAGTGTCACGGTCATCTGTGTACCGCGTCCCAAGCCGTCGCTTTGCGCATCGACGGCTCCCCCGTGCATGCCGACGAGCGATCGCACGACGGACAGGCCGATTCCCAAGCCGCCTTGCGCACGGTCCAGCGCGCGATCCGATTGCGAGAACAACTCGAAGACTTCAGGCAACTCTTCCGGAGAAATGCCGGTTCCATTGTCCTTGACGGAGATGACGACACGCCCGGAGCCCGACGCAGCGTGAATTTCGATCTTCCCGCCATCCGGCGTGTACTTCGCTGCATTGTCGAGGAGATTGCCGAACACCTGCGCCATGCGCGTGGGATCGGCGTTCAGATAGACAGGTTCACGCGGCAGCATCATGGTGAGCGAGTGACGTCGCGCTTCGATGGAAGGCATAGCCGCGTCGACGGCTGCCGTGAGGACTGAGGCGAGTTCGATTGGAACGCACTTCAAGGTGATTTTGCCGGTAGTGATCCGCGAGACATCCAGCAGATCTTCGAGCAACCCGGCCAGATGCCGGCTCTGGCGTTCGATCATCTCGCGGGCCCACTGCACGCGCGGCGGAAGCGCTTCGTCCGCCATGCGGATGGCTTCGACGGCGTTGCGGATCGGTGCCAACGGGTTGCGCAACTCGTGGGCGAGCATTGCGAGAAACTCGTCCTTTTGGCGAGCGGCGCGGAGCAGCCGCGCATTGGCGGCAGCGCGCTCGCGATCATCGCACGCGCCTGGTACTGGCGCCGCCTGGCACGGAGCGCGCCCCGCGCTGCGCTGACGAGTGCTTCGCCGCTCATCGGCCGCTCAATCAGCATCACATTGCCGAGCACTTCGAGACGGCGCCCTTCGGCGGTCAACGCGCCTTTCTTGCCGTTTCCGCCGAGCAGGACGAACGGGAAATCGGACCAGGGCGGCTGCGTGCTCAACCAGTCGTCGACCATTCGCAACGCGCGCTGGTCCAGCGCCTCGTCGGCGATCAGCGCACACGCCGCGCCCTGCTGCAGCGACTCGACCATACTGGCGACGTCGGGACAGACGACGCACTGCATTCCCTCACGCGAAAGCACATGTTCGACAACCTGCGCATCCCGCCCGCGCGGCGCGACGATGAAAATCCGCTCTTCCAATGCGCCTCCTTAGTCGAGCGGACGTTCGCCCAGCATCGACTGGCCGCCTCGATAAGACGGCAAGCCGGCGAGTACGCCTTCAAAGTCTTTCAGTGGCAAGCCAAGGCGTAGACCTCCGGCGCCCACGCGAAACTCGCGTATGGTGCGTTCATGGGTTCCCGTGCGGCTCTTCAGAACCGACAGAGCCGAGAGCACCTCGCCAGCGCTTTCGAAAAAGCGGAAGACCAGAAGTGCGTCGCTCAGGTAGCTGAGGTCGACATCCGACGCTACGTTGCCGATGAGCCCGTGCTGGCCGAGGACCATCAACGTCGTAATGCCTTGCTGGTTAAGAAAGCTCAACAGCTCGTGCATCTGCAGAAGAAGATACCGGTGACCCGGCATCGCCTGCATATACGCGTTGAGGCTGTCGATCACCACCATCGATACGCCCGCATTTTCCACCGCGTCGCGCACGAGCGTAGAAAACTGGCCCGGCGACATTTCGGCGGGATCGATCTGCTGCAGCAACAGCTGGCCGTTCTCGATATAGGCATCCAGCCCCATGTCCAACTGCCTGCACCGCGACAGGAGAATGCCCAGTGTCTCGTCGAACAACAGGTACTCGACGCGCTCGCCGCGCTCCAGCGCGCTGAGGGCGCAACGGACTGCCGTGGTGGTCTTGCCGGCGCCCGAAGGTCCGACGAGCAGCGTGTTTGTGCCCGGCACGAGGCCACCGCCGCCTAGTAAAGCGTCAAGTTCGGGTACACCTGTCGATCGCGCAGCGGCCTCGAACTCCCTGCGATGAACTGCTGCCACGAGGCGGGGATACACCGTGATGCCGCCCGTATCCAGCCTGAAGTCGTGATAGCCGCCGGCAAACTTGATGCCGCGCATCTTGACGACTCGCACGTGACGTTGCTCGACGCCATAGGCGGGCACGGCCTGGTCCAGCTCGATGACGCCGTGGGTAATGCTGTGCAGTTGCAGGTCGCCGGGCTGCGACGTCTTATCGTCGAGCAGCCAGAGCGTGCATCCGAGCGTCGAAAAGAACTGCTTCAACGCCAGCACCTGTCGCCGGTACTTCAGCGCATCCTGGGCAAGCAGGCGCAGTTCCGAGAGACTGTCGAAGACGACGCGTCGCGGATTGGTCTCGAGGACCACCCGCCTGACCTCGTCGATGGTCTCGCCCAGTTCCACTTCCGACGGGTGAAGGATCGACTGCCCGGCGTCGGCGGTCAGTTCGTCCATGTCGCCGAGCTCGTGGATATGCAAACCGTCGAGCGACCAGTGATGGGATGCAGCGACGGACCGGAGTTCGGCGGCCGTTTCCGACAGGGTGATATAGAGCACCGTCTCGCCGAGCCTCTTCCCTTCTAGAAGGAAATGCAGACCCAAGGTAGTTTTTCCCGCCCCGGGCACGCCCTCGATCAAATAGA
The DNA here is from genome assembly GCF_037126505.1 of Paraburkholderia bengalensis. NCBI lineage: Bacteria > Pseudomonadati > Pseudomonadota > Betaproteobacteria > Burkholderiales > Burkholderiaceae > Paraburkholderia > Paraburkholderia bengalensis. The sequence goes on along the minus strand of NZ_JACFYJ010000008.1, from coordinate 109,459 downwards.
CCCGGTTGGCGGCCAGGCCGCCGTTCAGCACATCGTCGAGCCCCGGCACGCCCGTCGAAATCCGTGGTGGCACATCATCGGGGACGCTGTGAGTGACATCACCGTGCGACATTGTTTTGCTCGCGTTGATTGATAGCGCCGTAGCTTAAGCAAATTCAATGCCAGATAGATTGGGGCCCGCCCGCGTGGCGCGGCCGCCAACACCGGAGCAGATCGGACGAGATGGCGCCGCGCACCAGGGCCGTTGCATCGTCGCTGAGCTGTCAAGCCTTGCCGCGAAGCACACAGTCTCGCCGTCGAACTGCATTCCGACGTGCCCGGCGATGAGCCGAACGGTTTCTTCACGTTGCCCGCGGCTTCGCGGACGACGCTCCCATTCCGTCGCTTCCACCCATCGCTTCCACCCGTCGCGCTCTCGATTGTTGCGCTTTTCGCTATCGTTCCCGTCCATTGCAGTCATTGCCGCTGCGAAAGGAACGCGCGACCATCGAGGTCGCGTGGGGCGTGGCAGACTGGGATTCAGGAGGCGGCTTTTGCCGTGGCTGTATTTTCCGATGACGGGGACGACGGGCTCTTCGCGTCCGAGCAGAATATCCAGGCGTGCCATGTCGTCAGCTCGACCCGCAAGTACTGCAACAACATCGTGAATTGCGTGTCGTCGAGTTTCGCTTCGCACACCGGCTCCTTTTCAGGGTTGGAGAGAGGCACGCTTAATCAGCCAACACCGCAACAGCCTTGATTTCGACGATGTAGCCGGCGGCGCCACCCAGCATGTGTGCGCCCACTGCGGTCCATGCAGGCAAGGGATGCGTGTTGAGGTACCGGTCACGCACTTCCATGAAGAGTGGAAGATCGCGCATGTCCGTGTGGAAAGTGGTGACGTCGACGACATCGGCGAGCGCGGCGCCCGAAGCCTCCAGCACTGCCTTCAGATTCTCGAACGCCTGCACAATCTGTGCTTCGCGATCTTCGACAAGTTTCATGTTCGCGTCGCGACCGATCTGGCCCGACACATATACCGTGTTTCCCACTTTGACCGCAGGTGCGTAGTGAATCTTCTCGTACACTGTCTCCATTCCTGCAGGGACAATGGCTTTACGTCCGCTCATAGTGGCGTCTCCAGGTTCATTCTTGGATGGCTAGCCGTTGTCGCCACCGGCGACGGGCAATACGGCGCCTGTGATGTAGCCTGCCTCATCGGATGCCAGGAACAGAATCGGCGCGATCTGCTCGTCGAGGGTGCCATAGCGCTTGAGGAACGTCGACTCGGTGACCTGCTTCACCGCTTCGCTCATCCAGACTTTTTCCTGCTCGCTGTCTCCGGCGGCATTGCGGGGTACGCGCCGCGGCGGCGCCTCGGTTCCGCCCGGTGCAGCTGCGACCACGCGAATATTCTGTTCGCCATACTCCATCGCAAGCGATTGGGTCATCGCGTTGACGCCGCCCTTGGCGGCGGAGTACGGCACGCGGCGAATACCGCGCGTGGCGTTCGATGAGACGTTGACAATCGTTCCCCCACCTTGCGCGAGCATGTGCGGAAGCACCGCGTGGCAGGCGTACAGGGTGGGCATCAGCGAACGGCGGATTTCAGCATCAATCTGCGTCGGTTCGAACTCGCCATAGGGCCGCATGCGAATCGCACCGCCCACGCCGTTGATGAGAATGTCGATCCTGCCGAACTTCTGAACGGCAAACGCCATCGCGGCGGCTGCGCCCTCATAGGTTTCGAGGTCAGCGACGAAGCCGGCGGTATCGGCACCCGTGGCCTCGGCTGCGACCTCCGCGACGAAGTCAGCCCGGTCGACAAACAGAACCTTTGCACCTTCGGCAGCCGCGCGGAGCGCGACGCCGCGGCCGATACCTTGTGCGGCGCCCGTTACGACCATCACCTTGCCTTCAAACCTTCGAGCGTTCATGAGTCACCGTACGTTAGGAGTGAATTTCTCGTAGTGGAAGCTGTTTGGCTTTACACCGTTGTCGTCGAAATGTTTGCGTACCGCGTCGACCATGGGCGGCGGGCCGCACAGGTACACGTCAACATCGCCGTCGTTCAGACACTCGGGGGGCATGTGTTGCGTCACCCAGCCTTTGCGCGGATGGCTGGATTCATCTTCGGCAACAACGGTGCTGAACGTGAAATTCGGTAGTTTCTCCGAATACGCCTCGATGGCTTCGACCAGGACCAGGTCGAGGTCTCGCGTGACACCATAGATAAGGTGCACCTTCTGCTGCGAGTTCGCACGAACCAGCACTTCGAGCATCGACAGGAACGGCGCCAGGCCCGTGCCGCCCGCAAGGAACAGTAGCGGCCGCTCAACGGCGCGCAGATAGAAGATTCCCATCGGTCCCGCCAACTCGACCTTGTTCCCCGGCTGCGCCGATTCGAGCCATGTGCTCATCACGCCACCCGGTATCTTTTTAATGAGGAAGCTGATTTTCGACGCACCCGGTGTCGACGAGAACGAGTAGGAGCGGTGCTGGCCGCTGCCGGGCACGTCGATGTTGACGTATTGACCGGCCAGAAAAACGGGCGGCGCGCCGTGGACGTCCAGTTCGAGCACGACCGCCGCATCGTTGTGCTGCTCGACCTTCGTGACGGTCGCCGCGAACTTGTTGTGCTCGGTCTTGCACGATGTCGACGAGGCGGGCACTGCGATGACGCAATCGCTCTGCGGAACCATCTGGCATGTGAGTACGAGACCGCTTTCTTTTTCGTCGTCGGTCAGCGCATCCTCGATGTAGTCATCGCCCAAATCGTAATTGCCGCTCTCGGCGCGACACTTGCAAGTGCCGCACACGCCGTCAGAGCAATCCATAGGCAGGTTGATTTTGGCGCGGAAGGCGGCATCGAGAACCTTCTCGCCGGCCTTGCATTCCACGAAACGGGTAACCCCGTCCTCGAAGTTCAGAGCAATGTTGAAACTGGACATGTTGTCTCCTGCTTACTGTCTCATTCCGACCGTTTGCATCAGACGTGGTAGACGTCGAGCACCTGGCGGATATAGTCGTTCTTCAGTGCAATCTTCTTGCTGGAAATCAGCAAGCGATCGTCGACCTTGCGGAACGTCACGTAGATGGTGCCGAAGAACTGGTCGGTAATCTTGTAACGATGATTCAACGTGTTGAAGTTGTATCGGACGTCCACTTCGTTGTCGCGCTCGCCGAGCACTTCCACATTGGTAACGTTATGGCTAGTGCGCGGTTCCGGCATCGACGCGCCGCTTCGCTCGGTCTTGATGCGGAACACGCGGTCTTCGAGTCCGCCACGGTCCGGATAGTACATAAGCGAGATCTGGCTTTGAGGGTCTTCGGTGAGCTTGTCGTCGTCGTCCCACGCGGGCATCCAGTACGTCACGTCCTCGGTGTAGCACGCGAGCCATTCGTCCCACTGGCGGTCATCGAGAAAGCGCGCTTCCTGGTACAGCGCGCTGCAGATCTTGTGATAGTCGAAGCTCATACCGTCGCCTCCGCCTGTTCCTTCTGAAGGGCTTCGCGCATCACCTTCGCCCAATATTCGTGTTGAACCACAAAAAGACCTTCGTCTTCACTGCGTTCGCCCGAGATGAGCGGGTTCAAACCCATGCCCTTCGCGTTGTCGTCGGGTCCATGGACCCATAGCGGTGCACCGCGCGACATGTCGTTCCACATCGACGTCGTCTGACCGTAACCCGCCTGGCACGCCCGGAATTCCTCGAGGTCGTCGCTCGTGCCCATTCCGGACACGTTGAAGAAATCCTCGTACTGGCGAATACGGATGGCGCGGCTCTCTGCGCTTTCTCCCTTCGGGGCGAAGCAGAAAATGCTGACCTCGGTCTTGTCGACGCTGATCGGACGAACCACGCGAATCTGGGTACTGAACTGATCCATCAGGAAGACGTTCGGATACAGGCACAGATTGCGCGTCTGATTAACGATGTATTGCGCTTTCTGTTCGCCGACCCGTGCGGCGATTTCTTCGCGATGCTGGTAGACCGGACGGACCTCAGGGTTCATCGTTTTGGTCCACAGCAAAATGTGGCCGTGCTCGAATCCATAGACACCGGCAACAGATTTGCTCCAACTATTCGCATCGACTGCCTTGGTACCTTCCACCTTGCGTCGGCCCATCGTCGCAGCGTAATTCCAATGAACGGTGCTGACGTGATAACCGTCGCAGCCGTTTTCCATCTGCATCTTCCAGTTACCCTCATATATGTATGAGGAGTTGCCTCGCAACACTTCCAGCCCGTTCGGAGCCTGGTCGACGATCTGGTCGATGATGACCTTCGCTTCACCGAGGTAATCTTCCAGCGGCATCACATCCGGATTCAGGCTGCCGAACAGAAAGCCTCGATAGCTCTGGAAGCGCGGGACCTTTTTCAGATCATGGGAACCGTTGGTATTGAACTGCACGGGGTATTGAGTGGTTTTCCCGTCCTTCACCTTCAGCAGCTTGCCGGTGTTGGCGAAACTCCAGCCGTGAAAAGGGCAGGTGAAAGTGCCCTGGTTGCCGTGCTTGCGTCGGCACAGCATTGCACCTTTGTGCGCACACGCATTGATGACGGCATGCAACTCGCCGGCCTTGTCACGCGTGACGACTACTGGCTGGCGTCCGATCGACGTGGTGTAGTAGTCGTTGTTGTTGGGCACCTGGCTTTCATGTGCAAGATAGACCCAGTTGCTCTCGAAGATGTGCTTCATCTCGAGTTCGTAAAGATCAGCGTTGGTGAAGATGTCGCGGCGGCACCGGAACACCCCGTTTTCTTTGTCATCCTGAACGGCGTCCCGCAGCAATTCGTCCAGCTGTTTGACCTTGTCGTGAATGGCTGACATGTTAGTTATCCTATGCATGCTCCAGCGTTTCAGGAGCTTTTGCATTCAGTTGAAGTTCTCGCGAAGAAGTAACCGGCGGCTGTTGACGATGGCCGCCGCGTGGTCTGTTACGCCGCAGCAGATGCTCGCGGGCGTTGAACAAGCTGGTTGTCCTTGCCCTCGACCAGCGACGTCAACTTGATGTTGAACTCAATCTCCTTGTAGGCGTCGGCCTTGAGACCCAGAGCAATGCCTCCCGTCTTCTCCACCACGTGGGGGACCAGTTCTTCGCGAGTTGCATAGGCGAAGTCGTCCCAGATCAGCGGATCGCCTTCGATATTGATTTGCGTCGTGAGCTTGCGGTTGGTGTCCGAGGTGACGAAGAAGTGAACATGTGCCGGCCGGTTGCCGTGACGGGCGAGTGCGTTCAGGAGTTGCTGTGTGGCGCCGTGTGGCGGACAGCCGTAGCCCACAGGCATGAGGGTACGGAATTCATACTTGCCCTCGGCGTCCGTCCTGACTGCACCGCGCAGATTAAATTCGCTCTGGGCGCCGTCGGGTCAAAGTGGGAATAGAACCCCTTGGAGTTCGCGTGCCAGCACTCGACGAGGGCATTCGCGACGGGCTTGTCGCCGGCACCGGAGACGATGCCGCGGATGACGAGCGGGCCGGCATTTTCGTCGGGATTGATGTCGATCCTGGACACAGCATCGCGTACGGGTGCACCGGCGACATACAAAGGACCCTCAATGGTGCGCGGCGTGCCACCGTGAATGTCCGCTTCGCGGTCCGCTGCGTCCATACGGATGTCAAGGTACTTCTCCAGTCCCAGTCCAGCGGCCAACAGGGCGGCCTCGCCGTCTTGCCCGAGCTTGTTGAAGTAGTGGACACCGGCCCAAATCTCGTCGGGCGTCATATCGAGATCGTCGATGGCCTTGAACAGATCGCTCAGCAGGCGATGGATGATTTGCTTCGCACGTGCATTGCCTTCCTGGCTTGTGAGGTTCGCGGCTGCCTTCAGCAAGTTTTGAACTTCTTCGGTGTTGAACACTTTGACGCTCATGTCTGCTCCTGAAATCTTCCTGATATGGTGGGGTAAACCCGCGCTTTCCGTCTACCCTCTTATGTTTGCTAGGTATAATGGGCCGTCGAATTAGCGTGTAAATGCAGGATAGTTGACCTCCGAACCGCTAGTCCAACACTGTTTTAGTATGGGTCCATATCTGGGAGGTATTAAGATGGAGTTGCGCCACCTTCGTTACTTCGTCGCGGTGGCGGAGGAGCGGAACTTCACACGTGCTGCAGAACGGCTGAACATCGCGCAGCCGCCATTGAGCCGGCAGATACAGCAACTCGAAGAGACGCTTGGCGTGCAGCTTCTCGAGCGCGGCTCCCGGCCGCTCAAGCTGACGGAGACCGGCAAATTTTTTTTATTCCCATGCGGCGCAGCTTTTGGCGCAAACATCAGACCTGGAATCGATGACGCGGCGGGTCGGGAGTATCGAGCGGACTTTCTCCATTGGCTTTGTCGGTTCAACTCTTTATGGGTTGCTCCCCAAAATCATCCGACGTTTTCGCGATGAGAATCCGACAGTCGAATTAACCCTTCATGAAATGTCGACGATGGACCAGCTCCGAGCGCTGAAGGACGGCCGCATCGACGTGGGGTTTGGGCGTATCCGGAACGAGGACGCAAACATTCGCCGTGTTGTGTTGAGGGAGGAAAAGCTGATTGCGGCGCTTCCTCAAGGACATCCCTTGTCGCTCGGCAAGTCCGTTCTGTCGCTACGCGACTTGCTCAACGAGACCTTGATTGTCTTTCCGAAGGCGCCACGCCCTAGCTACGCGGATCAGGTGTTAGCCGCGTTTGAAGACCGGGCACTCGAGCCGCGTCGAGTCTATGAGGTGCGCGAACTTCAGATTGCGCTCGGACTGGTCGCGGCAGGAGAGGGCGTCTCGCTGGTTCCGAGCAGCGTCTACGGATTGAAGCGGGACGACGTGAGTTACATGGAGCTCGATGACCTTACGCTCGTGTCACCCATCATCATGAGCATGCGGGCGCTGGATGAATCGCGCGACATACGGGAGATCCTCGAGCTGATTTATCGGCTCTACGAAGAACTCCACATTCCCTATGTTCCGCGCGTTGACCGGGGCGGACGCTAACCCGTTTATACCGCGAAAGTATGGCGTTAGACGTGGAAGGTGTTGGACAGGCCGCTATTGCCCAGTCAATACTTTCGCCAGCCCTTCCACTTTGCCATTTCAGGTATGAACCCTTCAATTACTTCCGTAGAAGCTATTCTGGTCGACCTTCCGACCATTCGGGCGCACCAGCTCTCCATGGCGACGATGCAGCAACAGACCATGGTCATCATCCGCCTGCGTTCAAGTGACGGCATTGAGGGCATCGGCGAAGCCACGACGATCGGTGGTCTGTCATACGGCGAAGAAAGTCCCGAAGGCATCAAGCTGACCATCGACACGTACCTTGCGCCAGCGCTGGTGGGTCAAGACGCGACCAACGTCAACGCGGCCATGCTCAAGCTCAACAAGGTTGCGCGTGGAAACCGATTCGCCAAATCGGGCATTGAAACGGCGCTGTTGGATGCACAAGGTAAGCGCCTCGGCGTACCAGTGTCGGCGCTGCTCGGTGGCGCAGTCCGCAAGACGCTGCCGGTACTGTGGACGCTGGCCAGTGGCGACACCAGCCGCGACATCGAAGAAGCCGAAACGCTTCTCGCCGAACGCCGACATAACGTGTTCAAGCTGAAGATTGGTCGTCGCAGCGTGCGGGATGACGTGGCGCATGTGTCCAGAATCAAGGCGGCACTTGGCGACCGCGCAAAGGTGACAGTCGACGTGAATCAGGCGTGGAACGAAGTCGAAGCGGCCTCGGGCATCGAAGCCCTCGAGGCTGCCGGTATCGACCTCATCGAGCAACCTACGCCGCGCGAGCAGCGCGGGGCGCTGGCCCGACTCGCAGCGCGGTTTAACGTCCCCATCATGGCCGATGAAGGCGTCACCGGCCCGGAAGACGCACTCGACCTTGTGCGCGATGCCTGTGCTGACGTGTTTGCGCTGAAGATTGCGAAGTCGGGCGGTATCTACGGGATGATGCGTACGGCCGCCGTTGCCGACGCGGCGGGCGTGTTGCTCTATGGCGGGACGATGCTCGAAGGCAGTATCGGCTCCATCGCTTCCGCGCACGGCTTCAGCGCGCTGCCGCAACTGGCGTGGGGTACGGAACTCTTTGGCCCGCTGCTCCTTAAGGACGACGTCGTGACGTCCCGGCCACAGTATCGCGACTTCGACCTGCATCTGCCGGAAGGACCGGGGCTTGGGCTGCAAATCGACGAAGAGAAGCTTGCGTTCTACCGCCGCGAGAAGAAAGCATAAACGCCGGCCGCCCTAAATATCAATTGGCGCTCCTTCTGGCATGGAGGAGTGTCCTCCTGGAGAAAGCATGTTGTATCTCGTAAGAATGGACGTGCACCTGCCGCACGATATGTCGACGGCACAAGCTGACGAAATCAAGGCCCGAGAAAAGGCCTACTCGCAGGAATTGCAGCGAGCCGGAAAGTGGCAGCAACTGCATCGCATTGTCGGTGAGTACGCGAACTACAGCGTCTTCGATGTCGACTCGCACGACGAGCTGCATACGATTTTGTCGGCGTTGCCCTTGTTCCCCTATATGACCATGCAGGTGACCCCGCTCGCGCGTCATCCGTCGTCGATTCGCTGAGGACGCCGGCTGCCTGCATGAGTCACGATACGAACAGGACGTTGGAATCAGTCGCGTCGAAAAGCGCCTGGTCAGTATCTGCAGTGACAACCGGGCTGCTCGCTGTCATCATCTCCCGGCCCGCCAGCGATATCTTGCCTGCGGGATGTCATCGCACGCGCAGTCGCGTGCAATTTGGCCGAGAACAGTAGCGGGGCGACGAATCCTGGCGTGCTCACTAACACGAGTACTCCCGCTCAGGCTCCGAAACAGAAGGAGCCTTGGCGGTTCGGGGGCGATATGCGAACACCGTTTAGCCAAGGTTAAGAATTTCACGAGCCTGTGCCGCAGTGGCGACAGGGCGACCATACTCCTCGCAAAGCTCCGCGACCTGACGCACCAGCGCTGCATTAGACGGCGCGAGTGTGTTCTTATCCATTCGCACATTGTCTTCCAACCCGGTTCGGCAGTGCCCGCCGAGTTCAAGAGACCAACGGGCCATCGTCAGTTGATTGCGACCGATGCCGGCGCCCGTCCACGTCGCATCGGGTGAAAGGCGCTCGAGCGTTCGAACGTAGAATTCAAGCACTTCGCGATCAACAGGCATTGCGTTCCTGATGCCCATTACGAACTGGATATGCAGAGGACCGACGATCGCACCGGAAGCTTGCATGGCTGCCGCCTGAAAGATCATTGACAGATCGAAGGCTTCCACTTCGGGCTTGATGCCATAGGCTTTCATTTCGGCGGCCAGCCAGTCGATCAGGTCCGGCGGATTGTCATAAACCCGAGTCGGGAAATTGACCGAGCCGGTCGCCAGGGATGCCATATCCGGTCGCAGGCTTAGCATCGCACCTCTTTCATTGCCGGCACCCGAACGACCACCCGTGGACACCTGGGTGATCATGCCGGGCGCGTGTTTGCGGATGCCTTCCAGAACCAATGCGAAACGTTCGGGACTTGACGTGGCAGTTTCGTCATCGTTGCGCACATGGAGATGAACCAGGGTCGCACCTGCTTCGAATGCCGCCTGCGTCGACTCAACCTGCTCACTTACCGTGATCGGCACCGCCGGATTGTCTTTCTTGCGAGGTAGCGATCCTGTGATCGCAACAGAAATGATGCAAGGCTTGTTCATGCTTAATCTCAGCAAATTGGGTTTCAAAACGGGAACTGAATGGAATAACAATCGTGGAGATTCATCGTTCGCGACCGTTCGACGGGCTACGAGCTGCATAGCCCCGAAAACCTCACTTGTCGAACGCGATTCGCCCTTAGCTTAAGAAGTGGACTAAAGGGCGATCCAGCCAATGTCCTGGCGATCAAACCGGTTTAGCTTTGGCGGCAACCGGCATTTCGCCGACTGGTGGCGTCCGCCGTACCTTGATGAGGCATATCGCTACCATCGCAATCGCTCCCGGTATCGCAATCGCGAAGAAGTTCTGCTGCAGCGGCAGGGATTGACTGACAAGGAATCCGATTACGATCGGCGCGAGAATCGCACCGCTTCTGCCGACGCCGGACGCCCAGCCAATACCTGTCGCACGTGCGACGGCAGGATAGAACTGGCCGGCAAACGCGTACGTCACAATCTGCGTGCCGATCGTCGACGCTCCCGCGAGGCCAACGAGAAAAAACAATGCTTCGATAGGGACCTTGAACCCCAGCATGCTAATCGAGGCGGCTGACAAGCCATACATGACGATGAGCACGTGCTTGATGTTGAAGCGATCCGCGAGCCATCCGCCGCCAATTGCGCCGATCATTGCGCCGAAGTTGAGAACAAGTACAAACGTTAGCGCGGAGCCCAGGGAGTAGCCAGCGCTCGCCATCAGTTTTGTAAGCCAGGAGCTCAAGGCATAGACCATGAAGAGACACATGAAGAAGGCAACCCACAGCATGACGGTGCTGGTGCCTCGGCCATCGAGAAAGAGTTGCTTGACCGGCGAGCCGGCCGCCGCGCACTCGTCTTGCAGTGCGAAGTAGTCGGCCTCCTGTGGGACGTAGGTTGAGTCGATTTGAGGAAGAATTCGCTTCAATCGATCCTTGTGCCCATTTCGTGCCAGGAAAGCCAGAGACTCCGGCATCAGCTTCCAGACGAGCGGCGCGAGCAGTGCTGGGACCCCAGCGGCGAGAAACACGGATTGCCAGCCGTAACGTTCAATCATGGCTTTGCCGACGAGGGCTGCGACCATTCCACCTACGGAATAGCCGCTGAACATCAACGTGACCATCGTGCTGCGAATTCTTCGTGGCGAGTATTCCGTCATCTGCGCAACCACGTTCGGCATAACGCCGCCGATTCCAAGGCCAGCGATGAATCGCGCAATGCTAAATGTCACCGGGTTGCTAGTCACGCCCGCTGCCGCCGTGAAGATACTGAAAAGCAATAAACATATGACGATGGCGCGAACTCGTCCGATGCGGTCTGCGATGGTGCCGAGAAACACCGCACCGATCATCATTCCAAGCAATGCAGAACTTACCATGAAGCCCGCACTTGCCGACTCGATGCCCATCTCACGCATGATCGACGGCAACGCTATGCCGACGACGGCCAGATCGTAGCCGTCAAATATGATGATAACTGCGCACCAAAAGAGAAGCAGAAGGTGGAATTGACTGAATCGCGCATTGTCGCAAAGCGCTTTAACGTCGATCGGGCGCATGGTGTCTCCTTCATGCATGGTTAGCTCGTATGCTGATAAGCAGGATCGTGCGCACCGTCGAATGAACCTGCAGCGGTAAGTGTCTGATGGCGAGCTACCATGTCGCGGTTGTCGACGCCGCTCAGCCCAGGGTGCGTGATGTGTCGAGGTTTTGGACTTGTCCGTCGTGTTCTTTGTGTAGTAGCGGACTCAGGATAGGGGAATGGAAGAAGCGGCGTCCAATACTGTTTGGGTCGCGGATGATACTTTTCGGGAATGGAGCGCGCGTTTAAGATTTGTGGACAGTACTCTCTGGAAGAGCGCAGATGGATTGATCGCTATTGAACGGGATCGCTTGTCACTTTGGGCCGGTATTCCCTAAGTGCGCAAACGAAACGCGGCGGGTTGATTTTCGATAATGAGCGGTGCGCGGAAGCGACGTGATTCCTCATCCGGACAGTGAAAAGCAGTCGTTACTTATGAGCGGGGCGTCGTCGTTTCGACGCTGTTCGCTTCGAATCAAGCGAGGGCGATCGCTCTGTGAGCGATGGTGAAGCATCGTTCTTCTTCCCTGAAAACTGCCGCCTATAGTCGGCGGGAGTCATCTGTTTCGTCACCTTGAACTGCCGGTTGAAGTTGGCCAGGTTCGGAAACCCTGAACGACCGGCGATCACCGATATTGGCATAGCGGTATCTGCCAACATTCGACACGCATGACCGATTCGTACACGAGCGATGTATTCGCCTACGCTTTCCCCCAGGTGCTGGGTAAAGTGCCTCGTCAGTGTTCGTTCAGACATCCCTGCGGCCTTCGCGAGTGTCCCGACCTTCAAAGGATGTGCGAATTGCGTGTCAATCAATGACAGCACCCGGTTGAGCCGGTCCGGCCCGTATGCCGAGGTGGCGCCGGCACGAGTTTCTGTTCATCGTCAGGGTTAGCTCGCTGGTCGAGGAACGTCGGATACGTTGGTGTTGCGCTCAAGGTAGCTGGTTGGTCAGCGTCGATCATCGGCACGTTGCCACGGAAAAAACCTTCGATGAGGCGATGCGTGGCGCCAAGCTGCGCACTCAAAGATGAGGAGGCGAAACGGTACGAGGCGACCTTCTACGACGACGCGTCGCGTCAACTGGCTGGGCTTGCTGCCGTGCCTTGTTGCCTATCGCGCCCCTCTGCCGCCGATGTTGCCGCACGCAATCTTGCGTTTTTTCAAGTTGGGATAGTCCAGGTGAGCAGACATGGTTCGGCCAGTTCTGCTCTGTACGACCTAATGCTCGCTTCGTGGATGGCCTCAGTGCCGAAGGCCAGAAAAGTGGTTTATAGCGGCCTCCTCCATGCCGTTACCGTACTGTCTGCTTTGGTCGATGAAGGTGCTCTCGGCGATCGAATGGCGGCCAGCTGAGGCGGAGCCGCCGTCTGAATGCCAGAGTGACACACCGGACGAACGTCCCTTCATGGCCCAGAAACGGTCCCGAGGCGAGCCGTTAGATCGTTGACAACGGGACGGTATCTGGTCTGGAATATCACGCACCGACCGCCAACAAAAAGCTCCCGCTTCGAGCCGAAATGTCCGACGCCAAAAACGCCCTCTATGCCAATCCAAGACTCGTTGACCTCTACGACATACTAAATTCCGGAGACTGGGACCACAGGTTCTATGCAGAGCGAATTGGAAATAGCCCTAGGCGGGTTCTCGACCTAGGATGCGGTACTGGAACCTTTGCCGTTCGCTTGGCTTGCGCCGGTCATCGAGTCGTCGGAGTGGATCCTTCAGAGATGATGGTCAGTTATGCAAGGCGACGCCCTGATGCCGCTGCAGTTCAATGGATCGTCGGTGACGCCGGTAGCGTACCGCGGTCGCCCCCTTTTGACGTCGTGACCATGACTGGCCACGCTTTTCAGTGCGTTTTGAGCGACTGTGAGGTCGCGGTTATGCTGCGAACGGTCCGCGAGATGCTTGTGACAGGCGGATGCTTCATGTTTGAAAGCCGGAACCCGGTCCTTCGTCCCTGGGAATCGTGGACGCCAGCGCTTTCCTCGCGGTCGGTTCAGTCTGAACAGCACGGTGCGATATCGGTCTTTCACCATTGCATATCTGTGACCGAGCCACTGGTAGAGCTCGAAACGCATTACGTCTTCGAGCTCGACAATGCGCATCTAACCAACACGAGCCGACTGCGGTTCACATCTTACGAGGACCTGGCTGACGCGATCGCCACGGCCGGGTTCCGGGAGGTCGATTGGTTTGGCGATTGGGACGGTAGCCTTTTCCGGGACGCAACCAGCGAGGAAATCATTGCGATATGTCGAGCGTAATGTGACTCGAACGACCGCTATCGAAATCCGTGGACGTCCCTTGTCGGCCGCGAAGGGGCGTCGGGCGCCCCCGGCAACAGTCATTCGGTTGATCGACGTCAACCATCTAAGGCGCCGAGCATGGATCGCCGGGGCCCGGGTGAGTTCCAGCGGCGTGCGTACTGTTGCCTCATCTCATCGGTCGGTTCGCTCTCGATTGCGAGCGCATAGGCGATGAACAGCTCGCAGCCGGCCGCCATGTCGGTGAGGCATGGATGAAGACACGATCACCCGGTTCGATGGCCCGCGGTTCGGGAGCACGCGTGATTCAGGAGGCGGGCACTGTTGCCATCGCGACTGCCATTAATTACCCGTCCGTCCGAGAGCCCGAAGGTGTGAAGTCCTCTTTGAGTCATTTCGTGCCATGTCGCGCAGCCGAACAATCCATGCGTGCTATTCATGAGCCTCCGGGACCCGGCAGTTGCCGCTGAAGTCCATCCAGTACGACATCGATGTACCGCTCGTGGCTCTGTTTCAACGACGAATTGGTACCGCCCTTCCAGCGTACGATGAATGCATGATTCGAAAGTCGTTTGACATTCGACGTCAGGACGGGAAAGGCAGAGGGGTCAAGTTCTTCGAATCGCGTGCGCAATCTGCCTTCCCACGCGTCACGCTCGTCAGCACCGTGACTTGCGAATTCCAGCGTCACGAAGCCGACCATCGCCGTAATCACCGTGTTGTACACGTGAATCAGATCTTCGGGCCTGAAGCCCGCGGAAAGCAAGGTCTGGAGCACAGCTTCGACCATCGCGGGATTCATACTGGCATTCGAAATGATCTGCGAACCCAGTAACGGTGCGATGTTCGGATGCCGCGCCACGGCATCGCGATAACGATTGAACAGTTCCTTCAACCAGTCGCGCCAGCGCGCGGCCGGCAGTGTTGGCGGAACAAGGTCACCCAATGCCACCGCGATCACTTCGACGAGTAACTCGTCGCGGCTCGGCACGTGCCAGTAGATAGCCGTCGGATAGACACCCAGCTCTCTCGCGACGTCGCGCAGGCTGAACGATGCGTAGCCTTTGGCATCGATCAATGCGAGGGCAGCTTCCACGATTCGTTCCCTCGTTAGCCCCTGATCCTTCGGGGCCCGGCCACGTCGCTTCTTCTCGGGCGCGGTCGCCGCCGCCGCTGACTCTTCCTTTCTGCTCAACGTGAGTTCTCGCCAGTGAATTCGAACGAGCGTCACTCTACTGCAATCGGTGCAATCGCGCGAGACGTCGGGAAAACCCGCAAATTTTCTCGCTTGCACGTTTTAATTGTACGGCGTACATTAAATTCACTTCGAGAGCGTTGCTGATGATCCGCGACGGTTTCGACATGGTTCTCGCGTGAAGAGAAGGGATCCTGCGTCGCTCGTGTCGACATCGCTGCCGAAGTCGAAGGCAGCATCAAAGCCGGTCAATGTTTTGTTGAATTCGCACTACTACATGATGGAAGAACCTATGAAACCCAAAGCACTAACGTTCGACTACTTTGGCACGCTCGTCGATGTGACGACGGGCGGCATTCGCGGTATTGAAGGCGTATTGCAGCATCTTGCGCTCACGACGACGCAAACAGCGGCCGATGTCTATGCGGACTGGGACAGGCGCACGGTGCAGGGCTACAGAAGCACCGCGTACCGGCGCTATCGCGATGTCGCGCAACAGGCGCTCAAGGATTGTCTGGAGACGCTACATGAAGGCAGCACCAGTGGGCAGGACATGGCAGGGTTGACTGAGTTGCTGCTGACACATCTGGTCGAATCATCTCAGCCTTTTGACGACGCCGTTGCGTTTCTCGACTGGGCGCGCGACAGATTCGTGCTCATGCCGATTACCAACATGGACACGGATCTGTGGCGTCGAAGTCGTCTCGTTGAGTACTTTCCGAAAGTGACGACGGCGGAAATGGCCCGCGCGTACAAACCATCGGAAACGATCTTCAAAACCGGGCTTGCCACGCTTGGCATGCGAGCCGACGAAATCTTCCATTGTTCCATCGGCACGTGGGCCGATATCGACGGTGCCAAGCCGCTCGGTATCAAGGTGGCGTGGATCAATCGTGGTGCCGAGAAGCTGGGTGATTTCCAGGCACGCCCTGATTACGAGTTCGCGACGCTGGAACCCGTGCGCAGCGTGCTGGAACATCTCATCAACGAGTGACGGGGGCATGATCATGCGTATTCCTGCAATGAAGATGCTTGTGGCAGGCCTGGGCGTCGCGTTGGCATCCGCGACGGTTCTTGCGGACACGGTGGTGAAGCTTGGTGTCGCAGGTCCACTGACAGGTTCGCAGGCGGCGAGCGGCAAGGACAACGAGCGCGGCGCGAGACTCGCTGTCGAGGACCTCAACGCAAAGCATATGACGCTGAATGGCCAGCCGCTCAAGTTCGAGTTGATTTCCGTGGACGATCAATCCGATCCGAAGGCAGGAGTGACTGTTGCGCAAAAACTCGTAGACAACGGTGTGCTCGCAGTAATCGGGCACTGGAATTCGGGCGTGACGATTCCCGCCTCGAAGATCTACAACGATGCGAAGGTCATCATGATCACGCCTGCGGCCTCGAACCCCGCATTGACGGTTCCCGGCTATCCGTACGTATTCCGTCTGACCACTGATGACAATGTACTTGGCGCAAGGATGGCTGATTATGCGGCGAATGCGCTGCATCTGAAGCGCGTCGCGGTGATAGACGATCGCACGGCCTATGGTGCCGGTGTAGCCGATGTGTTTGCCAGTACGGCGAAGAAGCAGGGCATCGATATTGTCGCGCGCGAATACGCTACGGATCACACCGTCGATTTCAAAGCGGTTCTGTCGAAGGTGAAGCTCGAGAAACCGCAGGCCATTTTCTACGGCGGTTATTACGGGCAAGCGGCCTATCTGGCCCGGCAAATGCGCGACCTTGGAATTAACGCGGTATTGATGGGTGGCGATGGACTGTGCGTCGGCGAATTTCCAAAGCTTGCCGACGGCGCCCTCGACAAGAAAATGTATTGTCCGCAGGGCGGTGTGCCGCTCGCCGCGTTACCCGACGGCAAACGCTTCGAGGGCCGATTCAAAGCGGCATATGGTGTCGCTCCCGATCAGAAGGCCCCTTCCTTCTATACCGCCACGATGATGATGGGCGAGGCGATTGCGAAGGCGCAATCGCTATCGCCAGAAACGCTCGACAAGACGCTTCATCAGACAACCTTCAACACCCTGTTCGGACAAGTGCGCTTCGATCAGCGCGGTGAATGGATCAAGGCGCCCATGACGGTGTATTGGTCCGCGGGCGGATCGATCGTGCCGGTCGAATGACCGATTTCACAGAGCACGTATTCAGTAACAGATCCCTAATGAATCAGGAATGCATATGTCGATAACCAACGTGTTGCCATCGCAGCCGGATGTGGCCGAACTCACGCGCGCGGCTTCACTCGCCTCGGGTGCGTTCGCAAAGTCGAACCCCAAAAGTGAAGCGGCGCATCTCGAAGCCTTATCCGTCATGCCGGGCGGCAATACCCGTTCCGTGCTGTTTTATTCGCCGTTCCCATTGACGATCGCGCGCGGCGAGGGCAAGCGCTTGTGGGACGTAGACGGTCACGCCTATACAGACTTCCTCGCCGAGTACACGACGGCGATGTATGGCCATAGTCACCCCGTGATTCGCGCAGCCATTGTCGAGGCACTCGATAATGGTCTCAATCTGACGGGCCACAATACGCTGGAAGTGCCGCTTGCGCGTCTGTTGCAAGAACGTTTCGATTCCGTCGAATCACTGCGATTTACGAACTCAGGTACTGAGTCGAACCTGATGGCCATTGCCGCATCGCTCATCTTCACGGGACGCAAGAAGGTCATCGCTTTCAAGGGCGGTTATCACGGCGGGGTTCTCACTTTCGGTAGCGGCAATAGCGCGGTGAATGTGCCGCACGATTTCGTCGTCGCGCCGTACAACGATCTGAGCGCCGTTGCAGCCGCCTTCGCTGCACACGGGGACGATATCGCCGCGGTTATCGTCGAGCCGATGCAGGTTGCAGGTGGATGTATCGTCGGCGAACCTGAATTCCTTAAGGGATTGCGAGCGCTGACACAACGGCACGACGCGTTGCTGATTCTCGACGAAGTCGTGACGTCGCGCCTGTCGGGCGGCGGACGGCAGGCGTTGCTCGGCATCCGTCCCGACCTCACGACATTCGGCAAATACATTGGCGGCGGCATGTCGTTCGGCGCGTTTGGCGGCCGCAAGGATGTGATGGCGCAGTTCGATCCGCGCTTGCCCGGTGCCACGCCGCACGCAGGTACGTTCAACAACAACGTGCTGTCGATGGCGGCCGGATACGCGGGGCTCTCGCGTCTCTATACGGCAGGCGCTGCCGCTGCGCTCAACGAAAAAGGCGAGCGGCTGCGGGCGCGAATCAACGGGTTGTGCCGCGAACGCCAAGTCGAGATGCAGTTCACAGGCATCGGGTCGCTGATGAATCTGCATGCGGGCACTCAAGCGATCCATTCCGTCGACGACCTCACCGAGGCCGACACGCCGCTCAAAGACCTGTTCTTCTTTCACATGATCGAACGTGGTTGCTACGTCGCGCGCCGCGGCTTCATCGTGCTGACACTGGCACACGACGAAGGCGACCTGCAACGTCTCGAAGAAGCGGTGGCGTCGTTCATCGACCGATATGAAGCGCTGCTGCGCACCCGATACGCAGCGTGAGGAGAAAGCGTTGACATCTGATCAGTCAGCACGCTCGCCGAGGCCGCTGCGTAGCCGCCGCTGGTTCGACAACCCATCGAACCCCGGCATGACTGCGCTGTATCTCGAGCGCTACATGAACTTTGGCATTACGCGCGAAGAGTTGCAGTCGTGCAAGCCGATCGTTGGAATCGCGCAGACAGGGTCCGATCTCGCGCCGTGCAATCGACACCATATCGAGCTTGCAAAACGCGTGCGCGACGGCATCCGCGACGCGGGCGGCATTCCGCTCGAGTTTCCTGTTCATCCGGTTCAGGAAACCGGCAAGCGGCCGACGGCGGCACTCGATCGCAATCTGGCCTATCTCGGGCTGGTAGAAGTACTGCATGGCTATCCACTAGACGGCGTGGTACTCACGACAGGTTGCGACAAGACCACGCCCGCCTGCCTGATGGCCGCTGCGACCGTCAACATTCCGGCGATCGTGCTCTCCGGTGGTCCGATGCTCGACGGCTGGTATCAGGGGAAACTGGCGGGCTCCGGTACCGTCGTGTGGGAGGCGCGCAAGGAACTCGCGAGAGACGAACTCGATTACGCGACGTTCATGGAGAAGGTCGCGGCGTCGGCACCGTCGGCGGGGCACTGCAATTCGATGGGCACGGCGCTTTCTATGAATTCGCTCGCCGAAGCACTCGGCATGTCGTTGCCCGGTTGCGCGTCGGTGCCTGCGCCGTATCGCGAGCGCGGCTGGTTTGCGTACGAGACGGGCAAGCGGATTGTGCAGATGATCGGCGAAAACCTCAGGCCGTCGGACATCATGACGCGCAAGGCCTTCGAAAACGCAGTGGCCGTCGCGGCCGCGATCGGTGCTTCTTCGAATTGCCCGATCCACATGATCGCGATCGCCCGACACATGGGCGTGGCCCATTCGCTCGATGACTGGCAGCGCGTCGGTGCCGACATTCCTTTGCTTGTCGATTGCCAGCCAGCGGGGCGTTTCCTCGGTGAAGCATTTCATCGTGGCGGTGGGGTGCCGGGCGTGATGAGGGAATTGCTCGCCGCAGGCCGGTTGCACGGCGGCGAAATGACAGTCACCGGGCGCGTGCTGGCGGAGAATCTGGCGCAGGTCGCTGAGCCGGATCGTGAAGTGATCCGGGCATTCGATGCGCCGCTCAAGCCCGCAGGCGGCCATATCGTGCTCGGCGGGAACCTGTTCGACAACGCTGTGATGAAAGTGAGCGTCATCGACGCACGGTTTCGCGAGCGCTTCCTGTCGAATCCCGACGATCGGGATGCATTCGAAGTCACGGCTGTTGTCTTCGAAGGCCCGGAGGACTATCACGCACGGATCGACGATCCCGCGCTCGCAATCGACGAGAACTCGATGCTGGTGATGCGGAACTGCGGACCCGTCGGTTATCCGGGCGGAGCGGAAGTGGTCAACATGCAGCCGCCCGCAGCATTGATCCGTCGCGGTATCGACACGCTGCCGACGATGGGAGATGGGCGCCAGAGCGGCACTTCGGGGAGTCCGTCGATTCTGAATGTATCGCCAGAAGCTGTATTAGGCGGCGGGCTCGCGCTGCTGAAAACGGGCGACCGGCTGCGTGTCGATCTGAAGATGCGTCGCGTCGATCTGCTGGTCTCCGATGATGAACTCGCTGCGCGCAGGGCCGCGTGGTCTGCGCCGTCGCTGCCCAATCAGACACCCTGGGAGGAAATGTATCGAAGCATGGTGGGTCAGCAGGGAAACGGTGCGTGTCTCGAACCGGCGACCCTGTTTCTCAACATTATCGAGTTGCGCGGCGAATCGCGCGATAACCACTGACGGGGCGAGCATGAGTCAGGCAAACGGGATGCAGATGCCGCGCGTAGGTATCGTGACAGGCGCGGGGTCGGGCATCGGCAAGGCGGCGGCGCTCGAATTGTTGAGGAGCGGATGGGCGGTTGCGCTGCTCGGCAGACGTATCGAGCCGTTGCGGGAGATCGCCAATGACGATGCGTTCGAAGAGCGCGCGATCGCCGTGTCGTGCGATGTATCCGATCCGCTTGCGGTCACGTCATCGTTTGACGCCGTCGTTGCGCGTTTCGGGCGGATCGATCTGCTGTTCAACAATGCGGGCGTTGGCAATCCGCCAGGTTCGTTTGAAACGTGGACGCCCGAACAATGGCGCGGCACTGTCGACGTCAACCTCAACGGCATGTTTTACTGTTTGCAGAGAGCGTTCAGGATCATGTCGACGCAAACCCCGCGTGGCGGCCGCATCATTAATAATGGGTCATTGTCGGCCTGGGTGCCACGACCGAATTCAATCGCCTACACGGCCACGAAGCACGCCGTGACGGGCCTGACGCGCTGCGCCGCGCTCGATGGCCGTGCGTACGACATTGCCGTGGGCCAGATCGACGTGGGCAATGCGCACAGTACCCTTGCGCGGCCCATGGCGCACGGGGTTCCGCAGCCTAATGGGGAACTGGCATCTGAACCGCTGATCGACGCGGAAATCGTGGGGCGTTCGGTGGCGCATATGGCGAACTTGCCGCTCGATGCGAATGTGCTTTTTCACACCGTGATGGCGACGAAAATGCCATTTGTCGGGAGAGGATGATGCATCACCTCATAGGATTTCGGATGTAGACGGATTCATGACCGGCAGGTCGGGATGACCGATGGGTCAGTTCTCGCTGCAGTCCGATGAGTACTTGCGGCCAGTTTCGGACACTCGACCTCGCCACGTAGATCGCCGACAATCATGGCGACTCATTCACTTAAGCTCCACATCGATGAAAGTCACACCGCCGCCTGCTTCTTCAGCGAGAACTATCATCCGATTAGCACCCTTATGGAGCGTGGCAAGAACTTCATCCGCGAAACCACTCCCGTAAAACCCGAGGCCGTGACGTACTACGCGCTTGCAGAAGAGTTTTTCAAGACCGTGCAGTCTGCGTTGAACACTATCCCTCTCGCGCCAGAGTGAAGAGACGATTCTTTTTGGCGCAGCTGGCGGATGAATTGACTCATGACCCGAGGTGCCCGCGTGGATCGGCCCCGAAGCGCCGCGTCGGACGGCGATCGGCCACTTACAGTCAGTGGCCGCTCGTTGCTGATGGCCAGTAGAGCGTCGTCTCAGTTCTTCACAAGGGACGTTCACACGCATGTAACCCAGAGCCCGTCATCTGACGGAAGGGTCGCTCTCTCCCCTTGCTCGTAGCCAGTCAATGAAATCTCTCATATGTACGGGCTTATCGGCATCGAGCGGGACCAGCGCGTGATAGGTCGCTCCCCTCGAAGTCAGATCGGGAAAAGGCGTCTGCAGACGACCCGAAGTGCAATCGGCCTCAAGTGTGGGAAACGGTCCGATACCGAAGCCCAGACCATCTGCGACGGCCTGCAAGGTTACAAAGAAGTGATCGAATCTCAGCGTTCGATCGGCTCGAAGGGCTGGATGACCGACGGCCTCTGTCCAGCTTTCCCAATCCCTCGGGCGCGATTCCGTGGTAAGCCATGTCTCGTCGCTCAACTGGTCAACAGACGATATGCCGGCTCGCGCGATCAGTGCCGGGCTCGCGATCACTGTGTTGCGCTCCTCGAAAAGTGGCCAGGCCTGAAATTGCCCGCCAGGCGGCACTTCGCGACGAATCGCCAGATCGAAGCTGCCGCGCAGCGCGGAGTCGGTCGTCAGGGTCGTCGAAACGCGCACGTCCACATCCGGGCAAACCGCGGCGAACAACGGCAGGCGAGGAATCAGCCAGCGCATCGCGACTGTCGCCGCCGCGCTGACCCGAATCACTTTGCGGTGCTGACTCTTGCCGTAGCGCTCGGCCGCATCCGCGATATGGTCGAAGGCCGCGCTGATTTCACGCGCGAACGCGCGCGCATGGGCGGACGCGACCATGCTCTGCCCCTCGCGCAAGAACAACGGTTGACCAAGCCAGTCTTCGAGGATGGCGATATGGCGGCTCACCGCACCGTGCGTCAAGCTCAGTTCGCGCGCGGCTGCGGAATAGCTGCCTGCGCGCGCGGCGACCTCGAACACGCGCAAGGCGTTGAGGGGAGGCATCTTCGATCGCATGTGTGAAATTATTTAACGGGCTGTGGGAAATTTTGTCGATTGTGTGAGTGGATTGCCCATCATACGCTCAGGTCATTCCAGTCTCTCGATCAAAAAAGGTGCCCCCATGACCCGCCAAATCAACGTCAACTCCAGGACTTATCAGTGGCCTTCTACCCCGACGATCGTCGTGTGCGTCGACGGATGCGAGCAGGAGTACATCAATCAGGCGATTCTCGCGGGCAAGGCACCGTTTCTGGCCAGCTTGCAGTCGAGCGGCACCGTGTTGGCGGGCGACTGCGTCGTGCCGTCGTTCACCAACCCGAACAACCTGTCGATCGTCACGGGTGCGCCGCCTTCGGTCCACGGCATATGCGGTAATTTCTTCTTCGACAAGGAGACTCAGGCTGAAGTCTTGATGAACGACGCCAAATACCTGCGCGCGCCGACCATACTTGCCGAGATGGCGCGCGCGGGTGGGCGCGTCGCCGTCGTGACCGCGAAGGACAAGCTGCGCAGCCTGCTCGGCCATCGGCTGGAGGGCATCTGCTTTTCCGCCGAGAAGGCCGACCAGGTGACGCGTGGACAGCACGGCATCGAGAACGTCGTCGAGAGGGTCGGCATGCCCGTGCCGTCCGTCTACAGCGCCGAACTATCGGAATTTGTGTTCGCGGCCGGTCTGTCGATCCTGCGAGAAGAACGCCCGGACCTGACATACCTCTCCACCACCGATTACGTGCAGCACAAACACGCGCCCGGCACGCCGGAGGCCAACGCTTTCTACGCGATGATGGACGGTTACCTGCAACGTCTGCACGACGAGGGTGCCGTGTTGGCGCTCACCGCCGATCACGGCATGAACGCGAAGACCGATGCGATCGGTCGGCCCAACGTGGTGTACCTGCAGGACCGTCTCGACGCACAATACGGTGCGCGAAGCGCGCGCGTAATCCTGCCTATCACCGATCCATACGTCGTCCATCATGGCGCGCTTGGCTCCTACGCGACCGTCTACCTGCGCGAAGGCGATGATGAGGCGCGGCAACGCGAGGTGATGGCATTTATCGCGGCAATCAGGGGGATCGAGACGGTGTTGACACGTGCCCAGGCGAGCGAGCGATTCGAACTGCCGCCGGACCGGATCGGCGAGCTTGTGGTGCTCGGCGAACGGCTCACGACGATCGGCAGCGCTGCCGCCAATCACGATCTGTCCGGGCTCACCGTGCCACTGCGCTCTCACGGCGGGCTGTCCGAACAGAAGGTGCCGCTCATTTTCAACCGCAAGCTCGTTGGCATCAGCGACACCCGTCGCCTGCGTAATTTCGACGTGATCGATCTCGCACTCAATCACCTTGCCTGACGACGACAAACGGCTAGTGCGGCAATAGACCGCGCGTTACACGGAGACACCCATGCCCTCAGACACGCCTGATGTTTTGCGATACACGTCCGTCGACACGGCCACGACTTTCACGCAGTACAAATGGCGTGCGCTGATAGGCGTGACCTTTTGCTATCTGTTCTATTACACCGGCCGCCAGACGCTGGGATTCGCGGTTGCCGGTATTCAGCATGATTACGGCCTGTCGAAGTACGAGCTCGGCTGGATCAGTGCGACGATGCTCTGGTGCTATGCCGGCGGGCAGTTCATCAATGGCAACCTCGGTGACAAACTAGGCGGCAAGACGATGATGATTGCCGGGGCCGTCCTTTCATTGGCGGCGAACTGGCTATTCAGTTTCGGCCATACGTTCCCCTTCTTTCTGTTGGCATGGGGCCTTAACGGCTATTTCCAGTCGATGGGGTTTGCGCCAGGCAGCCGCTTGCTATCCAACTGGTGGGATCACAAGCATCGCGGCTTTGTCTATGGCGTTTATGTGGGCTTTTCCGGATTCTCTTCCGTGCTCGCCTATATTTTCCCGGTCCTTATTCTGGGCACGATGCAACTGGGCTGGGTCTGGATCTTCCGTCTCGCACCGCTGTCGATGTTGCTCGGTGCACTGGTGCTGTTGCTATTCGTTTCGGAGCGGCCCCAGGTTCGCGATCTGCCCGTAATGGATCAATCGAAGGACGCTGTGCCGCCCGAAGAACCTGCCGATGAACTGACGAGCGCGCAGCGTTACGCGCTGGTGATGAAGAACTGGAGGCTCTACATCACGGGCTTTGCGATCGGTTTCCAGAACGCCGCGCGGTACGCGCTGGTAGTCTGGGTGCCGGTCCATTTTCTCGGCATCGACTGGAAGACTTCATCGACGCTGATCGACCCGAAGTGGATCACGGTCGCGTTGCCGGTGGGCATGGCGCTCGGCTCGCTGTCGAATAGCTGGATTTCCGACGTGCTATTCCAGGGACGCCGTTATATGGCGATCGTCTCGTACATGGTGCTGGCTTGCGCGACAGCGATCTTCATGATGTTCATACCGCACGGCAGCATGCTCGCGATCGCATGCCTGTTTCTGTGCGGCTTTTTTGTCTTTGGGCCTGCGTCTTCGTTCTGGGCCTTGTGTCCCGACCTTTTCGGGCGCCGAGCCGCGGGAACAGCGACAGGCGTACTCAACACCATGTCATACATGTTCGCCGGCGTCGGCGAACCGGTCATCGGCCGCATCATCGATATTACCGGCCATACGTCGATCATCTTTCCGACTGTAGCGGGACTTTGCGCAGCAAGTGCAGTGCTTTCGATGCTGATCAAGCGCTGATCGGTTTGCGTCGTGCGAGCGGAAACGGATCTCGAAAGTGCGCGAACAACTGGCGGCGCTGAAGCTGCGGCTTGCCCGCTGCGACCAGCGATCGCCGCTCACGCCCGCGGCAGTGACGTCGCGAGACGCGCCAGCGAACTGCTTGGCAGTCTGGCGGGTAACCTCCGGTACGCTGGCTGCCACAGTTCCCGATGCACACATCTTCCGCAATGGCCGACAGTTCGGTGCATGGCTTGGCCTCACGCCGCGCCAGCACAGCGCCGGTGGGCAGGACGCGGCTCGGACACATGAGCCTGCGGGCCAACGTCTATCTGCGCACGCTGCTGGTCCAGGGCGCCCGAAGTACGTTGCAGTCGGCGTTGCATCTTGACTCTCGGGGGAAGTCCTTGCAAACACTATCGGCCCCTATGCGATGTTCGCCGGTATCGGCAAAATCGTCGACAAAACGGTAACTCAACGGTCGTCAACGAGCCTCTCGGCCTCTTCAAGCATTGTCGGTGCGCTGATATTGATGGCAGTACGTAGCTGCTTGAACTCCGCGCTTTATACGGTCTCTCGAATGTTGTTTTCTATTGGGTCGAGAGAACGGGCTCCCAAGGTCGTGGCGAGGACGTGTCGGGCGAGCATTCCTTCAGTCCGTAATCTCATCGACCGTGGTCGCGCTTGCCGGGTGTGCGGCTAACGTCCTCGCCCCAAAGAGTGTCTTTGGGGCGTTGCTCTCGACGCCCTGCGCTATAGCGCTGCTGGGTTTTCTGCTGATTGCGGTAAGCCAATTGCGCCTTCATTCCGCCGTGCGTAACACGCGCATGCTGAAAATAAAGATGTGACCGCATCCATTCCCTGGATTCTCTGTCGTGTTCCTCACAGTGTCTGCGTTCGTGACGTGTTGTCCGGAGATGCACATCGCGAGGAGCTCGCAGCGACGCTCTGATTGACTGCGGCACTGTCGCCGGCAGGCCTCATCCATCAACGTTTTTCACGGCGGTAGCGGTTGGGGCCGCATCGCCTTATTAGTCTCCTCGATTTAACGGCATCTTTGGCTAGCCCAGAAACAAGGGCTAGATGCGCGACCCGTACCGTACGGGGTCTCCGCCCGCCGTCCGCAAGATCCCACGGTTGCAGCCCATTCCCGAATGTCATGAGCGCGTGCGAATCCGTCGCTTTGAGCACAAAAGGCGCTTGTGTATTCTCGGAATCAAGTAGTCGCCGGAGTCGAGCGGGGTTTCCCTGACAAGCCGAGAACCAGTTGCATCGGCGGGTGGAGAGCGATGGTCTCGCAGCCCAACGAAGGCGCCGCGCGCTCCGTCGGCCCAAAGTCTTTTCAAGCATAGCGGCTGCGCAAAGAACATCAGGAAGCAGAACGTCGCGCGAGGTGACTCATCGTGAGCCGCGCGAAGTGCGCTTCAGTTCCCAAATTAACAACAGCATCAAGACCGTATTATGAAATCAGATAAATGGCAGTTCTGGGTAGACCGCGGAGGCACATTTACGGACATCGTGGCGAAGCGGCCCGATGGCGCGTTGGTCACGCTCAAGTTGCTTTCGGAGAATCCGGAACAATATCGTGATGCCGCTGTGGCAGGCATTCGCAGGCTGCTGGGATTGCAACCGCCCGAACTTATCTCTTCCGAGCTGGTTGAATGTGTGAAGATGGGCACGACCGTCGCCACGAACGCGTTGCTCGAACGGAAGGGTGAGCCGACTGTCCTCGTCACGACGCGCGGTTTTAGAGACGCGCTTCGAATTGCATACCAGAATCGCCCACGACTATTCGACCGTCATATCGTGCTCCCGGAGCTCCTTTACAGTTCGGTTGTCGAAGCTGACGAGCGGGTCGGCCAGGACGGCGAAGTTGTGCGGGAACTCGATAGAGAATCGCTGCGCCAAGACCTGATTCGCGAATACGAAAATGGACTTCGTAGCGTGGCCATCGTATTCATGCATGGTTATCGCTATCCCGAACATGAAGAAGTGGCCGCAGATATCGCGCGCGAGATTGGGTTCACCCAAGTGAGCATCTCGTACGAGACGAGCCCCATGATGAAGTTCGTCAGTCGTGGAGATACGACGGTTGTCGACGCCTATCTTTCACCGATTTTGCGCCGGTATGTAGATCAGGTCGCACGAGAGATGCCCGGGGTTCGGCTGTTCTTCATGCAATCTTCGGGCGGGCTGACCGACGCCAAGTCCTTCCAGGGTAAGGACGCAATTCTTTCTGGGCCGGCAGGCGGCATTGTGGGTATGGCGAGAACGGCGCAGCTTGGCGGCCACCCCAAGGTGATTGGCTTCGATATGGGCGGTACGTCGACAGATGTATCGCATTACGTCGGAGAGTTCGAACGTGAGTTCGAGACGCAGGTCGCGGGGGTTCGCGTGCGTGCGCCGATGATGAGCATCCACACTGTGGCAGCCGGTGGCGGTTCCGTGCTTGCATTCGACGGTGCACGATTCCGCGTGGGCCCCGATAGTGCGGGCGCCAACCCAGGTCCGGCTAGCTATAAGCGGGGTGGTCCGTTGGCAGTGACGGATGCGAACGTATTCCTTGGAAAGATTCAGCCGCACTATTTCCCGAAGGTGTTCGGCCCCGGCGCGGATGAAGCGCTTGGGGTCGACGTTGTCAAGGAGAAGTTCGAGGAATTAGCCCGGCAGACGGGTCGCACCCCTGAATCAGTCGCTGAGGGCTTTCTTGAGATCGCGGTGCAACAGATGGCGAACGCGATCAAGAAGATTTCCGTCGCCCGAGGCTACGATGTGACGGGATATGCACTCCAGTGCTTCGGCGGTGCCGGGGGCCAGCACGCGTGTCTTGTGGCAGATGCGCTAGGTATCACGCGAGTGTTTGTGCATCCGTTGGCTGGAGTTCTGTCTGCATACGGCATGGGGCTAGCCGACCAGACGGTCATTCGGGAAAAAGCAACCGAACTCGCGCTTCGGGAAACATCGCTCCCCGCAATTGCGGAGCAGTTGAAGGAGCTCGGCCGCCTGGCGTCGGATGAACTGGATAAGCAGATGGTCAGTTCGGGCCAGGTTCATGTGACGTATCGTGTCCATGTTCGGTACGAAGGCAGCGACTCCGCATTGATTGTGAACTTCGGCACGTTCGACGAAATCGTCACCAATTTCGAAGCCGCCTATCGCCAACGCTATGCGTTCCTTATGCGCGGTAAGTCTATGGTTGTCGAGGCGGTCTCCGTTGAAGCAAATCTCGCCGGAGACGCTCCGGAAGAGGTTCTGCATGAGGCGCACGAGGCACGAGAAGCGCCTCGGCGAGAAACAGTCAAGCTGTTCTCTGCAGGAAGTTGGCGTGAGGCAGCCTTGGTCGTGCGCGAAGATATGACGCCGGGAGATGTAGTTACAGGCCCTGCAGTCATCGCCGAGAAAAACGCGACGACAGTATTGGAACCCGGCTGGGACGCCCGCCTCACGGACCTGAACCACATCGTCCTGGAACGTCGCGTACCTAAGGCCGCAGAGTTCGCGATCGGCACAACGGTTGATCCCGTCATGCTGGAGGTGTTCAACAACCTCTACATGAACATTGCCGAGCAGATGGGGTTGCAGCTCCAGAACACCGCACACTCTGTGAATATCAAGGAGCGCCTGGACTTTTCTTGTGCCCTTTTTGATGCGGACGGTAATCTGGTGGCAAATGCGCCTCACATGCC
The DNA here is from genome assembly GCF_037126505.1 of Paraburkholderia bengalensis. NCBI lineage: Bacteria > Pseudomonadati > Pseudomonadota > Betaproteobacteria > Burkholderiales > Burkholderiaceae > Paraburkholderia > Paraburkholderia bengalensis. Next base: position 80,855 of record NZ_JACFYJ010000008.1, on the reverse strand, counting down.
GGTACATCTCGGGTCGATGGGTGAAAGTGTCCGATCGATCATTGAGAAAAACCGGAGAGATATCTCGCGTGGAGATGTCTTTGCGATCAACGATCCCTATGACGGCGGCACGCATTTGCCGGACGTAACGGTGATTACACCCGTCTATCTCGACGGTCACAATACCGATGAACCGATATTTTATGTAGGTAGTCGCGGCCATCATGGAGATATCGGGGGAACGACGCCGGGTTCGATGCCGCCGTTTTCAAAAACGATTGATGAGGAAGGTGTCCGTTTCCAGAGTGACTTCAAGCTCGTTGACAAGGGGCGGTTGCGAGAGGCCGAGGTTCTTGAACGTCTGTCGGGCGGAAAGTGGCCGAGTCGCAATCCTGAACAGAACGTTGCAGATCTGAAGGCACAAATCGCGGCAAACGAAAAGGGCGTTCAGGAGTTGCAGAAGATGGTCGGGCAATATGGGCTCGAGGTCGTTCAAGCCTACATGCGTCATGTCCAGGACAATGCGGAAGAGTCTGTGCGCCGCGTGATTGCACTCCTGCGGGATGGCAGATTCTGTCTGCCTCTTGATAACGGCTCACAGATCAAGGTCGATATCAAGGTTGACGTAGTTGACCGGTCTGCCGTTGTGGACTTCACAGGTACCTCCGATCAGCAGCAGAACAACTTCAATGCTCCGAAGGCAATCTGCATGGCCGCGGTGCTGTACGTGTTCCGGACGCTGGTGGACGACAACATACCGCTTAACGCTGGCTGTCTCAAACCGCTCAAGGTCATCGTGCCGGAGGCTTCGATGTTGAACCCGACCTCCCCAGCGTCAGTGGTTGCCGGAAACGTGGAAACTTCAACCTGTATCACGAACGCACTTTACGGAGCGCTTGGAGTACTTGCGGGGAGCCAGTACACAATGAACAACTTCGCTTTTGGAAATGATCGCGTGCAGTATTACGAGACCATTTGCGGAGGAACGGGCGCGGGACGTGCAGACATCGCGGGAGAGTCGAACGACCGCGGCTTCGACGGTACGTCGGCTGTGCAGGCGCACATGACCAACTCGCGATTGACTGATCCTGAAGTTCTTGAATTCCGCTATCCGGTCCGTCTTGACAGCTTCGCCGTTCGCGAAGCATCCGGTGGAGCGGGACGATGGAAGGGCGGGGACGGCAGTGTCAGGCGAGTCCGATTCCTTGAGCCGATGACGGCAAGCATTTTGTCCAATGGGCGGAAGCACGGTGCCTTCGGTGTCGCTGGTGGACAACCTGGCTTGGTCGGAACGAACAGGATCATCAGGGCTGATGGCACGATCGAAACACTCGATCACATCGCCGAGGCGCAAATGGCGGTGAATGACGTGTTCGAAATCTGTACCCCCGGAGGCGGTGGCTACGGTGCGCCATATGTTGATCGGCTGGCCTGAATAGCAGTTGCCAGTTGTTGGTCAGTGCATGGTTCACTTGGGGATTGGTCGACAGACCGTCCCGGGAGCGTTCGCCCATCGTCGATGATTGCAGATTTGCGATTCGAGGTGGGATACAACAAGTCGGAGAAGCAAATGAAGCAGTTTAATGACGTTTCGGTGCTGAAAAAAGCTAACGTCTATTTTGACGGCAAGTGCGTGAGTCGTCTCGTGCTTTTTCCCGACGGCAGTCGGGCGACGCTCGGCGTGATCTTCCCGTCAACGCTGAACTTCGATGCCAAGCGACGGGAAACCATGGAAATCGTCGCTGGCGAATGTCGAGTTCGCCACGCCGGTAGCGATGACTGGGCAACCTATCTCGCCGGCGAGCGATTTGTTGTACCCGAGAATTCAAGCTTCGAAATCGAAGTGCGAGAAATAATGGAATATGTTTGTCACTACCACTGAGATGGTGGCGTTCCCGTTTGAGTAAAGATACCGCTGTGTTTGCGGAATGAAAAACTTGGCTTGATTAGAGGTCCATATGAAACATGACGGAAAGGTTGTAATTGTTACGGGCGCTGCACAGGGGCTCGGTCTGGCTTGCGCGGAGCGGTTCCTCTCTGAGGGTGCAAAGGTGTTTCTCGTTGACATCCTGAAAGAGAAGCTGGACGAGGTAGTCGCAAAACTGGGGCCCAAATCCGTTGCCTGTGTCTGTGACCTCTCCGACATCTCTAGCGTGAAGGCGAAAGACCTGGTTGACCAGGCAGTGACTGTATTCGGAAAAGTAGACGTCCTCGTGAACAATGCAGGCATTATCCACCTCGCGGACTTCGTGGACTTCCCCGAAGAAATGTTTGACAGGACCCAGCGTATTAATGTCAAGGCCGCGTTCCTCATCGGTCAAGCGGTCGCCCGTCAGATGATCAAGCAAGGCGGTGGAGGGTCCATCGTTAACATGTCATCAGTCAACGCGAATCTTGCGATACCCAACGCGGTTGCGTATGCGGTATCGAAGGGGGCGATGAAGCAGCTAACGGCAGTAATGGCGGTAGGACTAACCCCGCACGGCATTCGGGTGAACGCGGTTGGGCCCGGCACCATTCTGACGGAACTTGTCGAGAACTCGATCATGGCTAGCGAAACTGCTCGGCGCAACGTCCTGGCTCGGACGCCGATCGGCCGATGCGGCCAGCCGTCTGAGGTAGCAAGTGTCGTTTCGTTCCTGGCCAGCGATGATGCCTCGTATATTGTCGGCCAGACGATCTATCCAGACGGCGGGCGTAGTATCGTGAACTATATGGTTCCGGTCAAGGACTGACGCCGCGGTCCAGAGGCGCGGCGGCGTTTGGATAGATACCCTTCTCCGATGTCGGATCGGTGAGATCAACATTTAGCCCGCGAAACCGCGGGCTCTTTTCTTTTCTCCGGAAGAAGCATAGGGGCTGCGCTTCTGTTGCGCCGTCGCCATTTTTTGTCGGCTTCTTTGAAGCGGCTTTTCGGCTGAGCAAATTCTACTGGCGATGCAGGCACAGTCTTCATCGCCCGCTTCCGAGAAAGGGCTTTTCCGTACGGTCCTTTATTGAGGTTGCTAAGGCCAGTTTTGAGCGCACTCGAATTGGGACGATGGTACAACGGAGTGTGATTCGGCAGGCATATTCGAGGAGGGGAGCGCGTCGCAGTCGACGACGGCATTCGCGATGGGAAGTTGCAGGAATGGCCAGCGATAGTGCCGACTAGCATGGATACGACGGCATTGCCGATTCAACGAGCGAGTACAGTTTTCGATCGCGTGAGCGTTGGCGACGGTTCGTCCGAGGCGAGTGGCCGCGGTCTTCTTCGCAAAATGGCGTAATACCCTCTGAAAGACTTACGTGGTGAACGAGATCGCGTTATGGCCTTAGCTAACAATGCATAGTCAACCGTTGGGCTGCCGTAGCGCTCCGATCAACAATCGACGGGATACGCCACAAGGGCGGGTCGGGGAAATCTACGGCGAGCACAAGGCGAACAATGAGACGTCGGAGATGGACCGGCTGAACGATCGGAAGATCAGAACCGCGTCCAGCGGTGCAGCGCCTTATTAACGCTGCGTCTAAACGGTTGAGGATCAGAACGGTGGGAACTCAAAGAAGGTGTGCCAACACCGATCCAGCTTCATAGTAACCCGCTCTTAATCTACGCATCGATGCGTACTGGGGGAGGGTAGCTTTTAGCGGGAGCTCCAGATTGGGGTTGAGAATCCGTCCTGCCATCATTTTTCCAAAAACCGTTCCTGTGCCGATGCCGCGGCCGTTATAGCCGTGAAAGCCGATCACCTGCCGATCCAGTTCGTGATATCGCGGAAGGTGGCTCGGGGTCATGGCGATTTTGCCGAACCATTCGTATTGGAATTGCACATCGCGTAGCGCCGGAAACATTCGTTCGATTGAGCGTTTCGCATAGGCGGCGTGTACAGCCGATCCAACGTTCCGCAATGCTCCAAGGCTTCCGAAGATCAAACGCCCTGCCGCATCGGTTCGCAGCGAGGTGATGACGGTCCGCGTGCAGATGAGTCCCTCGCGGTTGGCGAGTATCACGCGGCGCAATTCGTCTGGCAGCGAGGCAGTGGCGCACTGAAAGTAGAATAGCGGGATGATCTCGTTCTGCAGCGCTGGCCAAAGTGAACCGGAGTAAGCGTTAGTCGCAGTGATGACCCAATCTGCCGTGATCGATCCGCCTTGAGTCCCGAGTTTCCATCGGTCGCCGGCGCGCTCCGCGCTGTCGACTGTAGTGTTGGTGAAGATCTGTGCTCCGGCTGTTTCGGCCGCACGTGCCAGTCCCCGAACATACGACAGCGGCTGTATCGTACCCGCTCGTTCGTCTAGCAGCGAACCTGCAAACGCAGTGCTACCCGTTCGTCGGGCCGTTTCTCCAGCATCCAGTAGCCGGACGGGTGCGCCACGTCGGCGCCATTGGGCTTCGCGATCCTCAATCTCGCGTAGGCCTGCCTTTCCGACGGCACAATGAAGTGTTCCATTCCGGACGGCTTCACAATCGATCTGATGGCGGGAGATGATGTCAAACACCAGGCTCGGCGCTGCGCCGAGGGTGGTGATCAGGCGCTCGCCATCTTCCTCGCCGAGTTCCGCGCAGATGTCGTCAGGCTTAACCCACATTCCCGGATTGACCAACCCGACATTCCGACCAGAGCCACCGAAACCAATACCATATGATTCCGCGACAATAACCTTGGCTCCCTGTTCCGCGAGATGTAATGCTGTCGAGAGTCCGGTGATACCGCCCCCGATCACTGCTACATCTGCCGTCAATTGACCGCGCAGACGTGAAGTGGAGGGCGCACCCGTTGCGGTCGCTTCCCATAGACCATGGGTCTCGTTCGTAGCAGACATGACTGAAAAACTCCTTGAGGATCGACTTAAAGCACGATACCGATAGACGATCGCCGCTCAAAGAGACTTATATGTACGAGGTCATGTCAGTCAGGAATGTCATTCCATCATGATGGTGTGAAGTGACTTCTAGTTGCCAGAACGTTTCCTTGAGCGCGCCGGATAGGGATCGGGTCCGTGCTCATGCGGCATCGTAGGTAGAGATCTCGATTCGTGTTCGAGCCAGTTACGAAAGAGGATCATCGTAGGATTGTCACGTCGGCTGTGAGGCCAAACGAGGTGGTAAGAATCATCAGATGGTGTCTGTTTATCGAAGAGGGGGACAAGCTCGCCACGAGTCACTTCTTCCTCAAAGAGAAACGCGGGCAGCAGCGCAACCCCAACCCCCGCCTTCGCAGCGGAGGCCATGGAATCGAATTGATCGAAAAGCGGTCCGTTCACGGAGTCGTAGTACACGCCGTTCGCGAGAAACCACCTCTCCCACGCGTCCGGCCGACTACGCAAAATAAGCAGAGGGGCCGACAGAAGGTCCTCGGGGGATGCGAACTGATGACGCTCCAGAAAAACACGGCCCGCTAGAGCAACCACGGTTTCACCCATCAAAGGAATGGATTCGGCGCCCATCCACGCGGGATGACCGAAGTGGATAGCGGCGTCAAACGGTTCTGCCGCAAATTCGAAGGGCGCCAGGCGTGTCGAAAAGTTGATGGTGACGTCTGGGTTGGCAGCAAGGAATGACGGAAGTCTGGGTATGAGCCAACGAGATGCAAACGCGGGAAGCACCGCGAGATTCAGAGAGGCCGCACGTGGGCTCGCCCGTACTGCCATCGATGCATCCCCGATATGCTTTAAGGCTTCGCGGATCTCTCGCGCATAACTCAGTCCGGCCTCAGTGAGCTTGACAGCCTGTCGTTCCCGTACGAAGAGGTCCGCGCCGAGTCGCTCTTCGAGAGCCCTGATCTGGCGGCTTACAGCACTCTGTGTGAGGCTGAGTTCGACCCCTGCCTGGGTGAAGCTGCCGGTTCTCGCAGCGGCCTCGAATGCCGCGAGCATCGCGGTTGGAGGTAGAAACCTTCTGGGGATTGCCATGGGACTCCTCAATGCGGTGTAAAAATATACCGAATGAGAAAATATCGCTGATGGGCGACCTGCGGACAACTGGTATTGTGCATGAGCCGCCCGTCACGGCATTCAGGAACTTGAACTGATCACGTCCAAGGGTACCCACGCACCGTGTTCGCACTTATACACCGTGACCACCGCGTCTCGCAGGTCTCCGTACTGATCATACGAGAAGTGGTCGGTTGTCACACCTTTCATGCCGATCCTGGCGAGCTTCGGCAGATAAGTTGACGGGTCTGAGGAGTTCGCATCGACCATTGACTTCATCAGCGCCATGGCGCCGTCGTAACTGTAGGGCGCGTAGGTGGTGGGCTTTTCACCAAATTTCGCCTCGTATCGCCGGGTGAAACCGCTACCTCCGGGCATGCGTTCAAGAGGAAGGCCAGCCAGAGATACGATGGCTCCATCGGCGGCTGCGCCGGCCACCCTGATAAAATTTTCGGTCTTCGACATTTCACCGGAAGCAAACAGGGCGGACATAGCGAGGCTACGAGCCTGCTTGAGCATAGGCGCAGACTGCGAATCCGCACCCGCGTAGTAGATAAAATCTGGGTTCTTGCTCTTCAGTACAGTCAGGATCGACTTGAAATCAGTTGCCTTGTCCGTCGTATATTGATGATCGATGATATTGCCACCGGCGGCCTTGACCGATTTTTCGAACTCCTCGGCGAGCCCTTGTCCGTAAGCGGTCCGGTCGTCGACAATGGCAATCCGTTTTGCGTGCATTTTTTCTACGACGTACCGTCCGACCACTCCGCCCTGCTGGGTGTCAGAGGTCATCATACGGAAGGTGGTCTTAAAACCTTGTCGCGTATACGCCGGAGCGGTGGCGACTGATACTTGCGGAATCCCCGCGCGGGAGTAGATCGCAGAGGCGGGAATTGTCACGCCGGAATTGAAGTGTCCCAGCATTCCCTTGATACCGTCGTCTACCAGGCGTTGTGCCACAATTGTGCCGGTTTTGGGGTCTGCCTGGTCGTCCGCAGAATCAAGCACGAACGTCGTAACCTTTCCGTCGACCTTGGGGTGAGTCGCGTTGAAATCGTCGATGGCCAGCAACACCCCGGACTGGTAGTCCTTGCCATACATCGCCTGAGCGCCTGTCATCGGACCCGAAAATCCGATCTTGACGGTTTGAGTTTGCGCGTTAGCGACAGCGCTCGCGCAGAGCGCTATCGTCATGCAGAGCCATTTCGAAGTCAGGTGTCTCATATCTCGACCTAGTGCGTTTAAATTGCGAGACGGTCGCGTTTGTCTTTGGTAGACAGGATACGGCGTCTCGATTAATCGACGTTCAAGAGCATTGCACGTGTCTTTAGGTACATGTGGCCTGGACGCGGCATCTGCTCCGTTTGCGACGAAAGACGATTCGTCGTGGAGCTAGGCTAAGTGCACATTAAACCAGTCGAAATCGATACTTTGGTATCACGTCATGATTGTTTGGAATGGAGCGGGCTCTTAAGGCGCGGTCGTGGGGTCTGCACCCGGGGAGCCTGCGTCCGGTCTAACGCTGGGCCATTCCTTCGAAAAATCGTCGCGCCAGGCGGGTGGATACCACGCCATGTCGGAGTGGGATTCCGGAAACTCATTACGTTGCGACTTATTCACGCTTTACGCGATCGTCGAGACTTTGAATAATTGGCGTAAGAGGTGCGCAGATGCGATCCCTGTCGTCAGGACGCCTCGTGCGAAACGCGGACCAGGTGGATGCCGTCTGCGGTTAGCCGCCTGCCGCGTCCACCCTATGTGGCCACTCCTGGCGTAGCGCTGACGATACTGAGGAGTTAAAAAGACGTGAGTCAAACACGAAAGAGACTGGAGTCGTTGGGTTTTTCACTGCCTGATCTGAATCGCGGTAATGCAAGTTGCGAGCCGTACAGTAAGGTTGCAAACCTTTTCTTCATGTCTGGGCAAGGGGCGCGAAACGTCGACAACACATTACGAAAGGGGCGGCTCGGGGACACGTATAGCGTCGAGGATGGGTATCGAGACGCGCAGACAATCGGTTTGCAGTTACTCGCCACGGCTGAGCGTGCGATCGGCGATCTCGACAAGATTGTGCGAGTTGTGAAAATCCACGGAATGGTTAACGCCGACGCCGCCTTTGAGGATCACCCGAAAGTAATTGACGGATGCTCGAAGCTGTTCCTTGAGGTGCTCGGTGAGCGAGGAAAGCATTCGCGAACTGCGATGGGCGCTTCGTCGCTGCCGGGCGGTATAGCGGTCGAGATCGAGGCGATTTTCGCGATTGACGGCGATTAACTGCCGCTCCGTTGCAATAACGATATTTGATTCAGAGGACAGAGTTTATGGAAGCGCGTCGTTCAGACACCACGATCGTCGTTCAGTCGGACCATTTCATTGACGAAAAGACCGGTGCCGTCGTACCCCCGATCCACACATCCACGACGTTTGCCCGTGACGAGAACTATGAGTTGATCGGCGAGATCCGATATGGTCGTTATGGGAACCCGACCTGTATCCAGGCGGAGAATATGCTCGCCAAGCTCGACGGTGGGAAACAAGCTCGAATCTTTGGTTCTGGCCTTGCGGCGTGTACCGCGGTTTTCGAGACGCTGCGCTCGGGACAACACATTCTGGCGCCGAAGGTTATGTACCACGGGGCGCAAAAATGGATGCGACGGATCGCTGACCGGCGTGGCATTGAGCTGTCTTTCTTCGACCAGGCGGACCCGAATGCATTGCGCGCATCGATCCGTGAGAATACGGCGCTGCTATGGATTGAATCTCCGGTGAATCCGACTTGGGATGTGATCGACATCGCCGACGCTGCGGCCGCTGTGCACGCGGTAGGTGGAATTCTGTGTGTCGATGGCAGTGTTTCGCCACCGGTTACGCAGAAACCGCTCGAGCATGGCGCGGATATTGTGTTTCACTCAGTTTCGAAGTATCTGAACGGTCACAGTGATGTCCTCGGCGGTGTTCTCATTACGAAGGAACTCGATGATCGTTGGGAAGAGATCAATGTCATCCGGAACCTTTCTGGAGCTGTGCTGGGTGCTTTCGAGGCGTGGCTCCTGATCCGTGGTATGCGAACGTTGTTTGTGCGCTTCGAGCGAGCATCGAGAAACGCATTGGAAATTGCTCGCCACTTCAGCAGCCATCCGCTCATCGACGCGGTTCTTTATCCTGGTCTTGAAAGCCACCCCCGACATGATGTCGCCAAGCGGCAGCAGACGCACGGTTTCGGCGGCATGATGTCGATGCTTATCAAAGGAAACGCAGAGCAAGCCAGAAAAGTTTGTTGTGCGTTGAACGTGATCCTTATCGGAGCCTCTCTGGGTGGCGTCGAAAGTCTTGTCGAGCATCGTGCTTCGGTCGAGGGACCCGAGAGTGCAGTTCCGCATAATCTCATCCGGTTCTCGATCGGAATCGAGCCGGTGAACGAGCTCATCGAAGATATTGAGCAGGCTCTCAAAGCGATAAACTGAGCGTCATGCGAGGTAGGCGGTTGTGATATTTCGAATGACGCTCCATCCGCCAAATTGCATGCTCGCCATGATGGTAGCGTTCTTCGAATGAAGAAAAGTTTCGCCAGGTGCCTTGGTATTGCAAACCGTAATATCGAACGACTCCTCGTCTATGCGATAGGACCGGTTAAAGCCGAGCGCGCGCTGCAAACGATAGACTTCCCGTCGTTTCTGAATGATTGGGAATCTGGATCGATCACGAGGTCGGAGCTTGCAATGGCCTTGCAAGTCGTACTGTTCGACGACCTGCTGATGGACTCGATAGAGGGGCGATCGGCATTGCTCGAGTTGGTCAAGAAGGGAAAGCGGATTTTTCTTCACCATTCTTGTCTGCATACCGTCCGCGCTCGCTTGAACGGTGCATTGCCACTCCGCGAAACTGCCATTACCCGCATCATCGGTTCGTTAGGCTACCGGTTTGAAGGGACTGCCGAACTCGATGGTATGGGTGTAATGAAACAGATGTACTCCCATGCAGATCAACCGGAAGCCTTGCCAGGATTCCTGATTGGCGAGCTACTTCCCGACCGATTTTCGAGCGCTTTTCAGCGAGTTGTCACGAGAGTTGTTGCTTCATCGGCTGATCCGATCACTCCTTTGTGTGTACAGCATTTATGCGAGCTCGAGAGAGAGGGTGTATTACCGCTTGGAATAGCGGAGCATGTTCTACTATTGATCGTCGGCGCGTTTCGTCGTCGCCATCAGATCGCAAGTGATCGCGACTATGGTCTGCTCGCGTTGGAATCTGTCGAAATGGAGTTTGTTGCGAGGACAGGGAACGCCGTAAGCAGTTTTGTTGGCAGCGTGACAGAAGTCGACGGAAAGCTCGGCGGTTCGTTCGCGCCGTCGATGTGCGGCAATAATTCTAGATGTGCTTTTACTCGACACAAGTCTTTCGTCTCGGCATTGTTCGACGATAAGGTGTGAGGCCTCGCTTATCGGACCGGTTCGCGTGGGTTGTCGACCAACAGCAAAACACACGCGAGCGTCGGCTTACTCTGGAGCGCGGATCAGCGCGGCAGCACGAATGAGCCGCGTCTCCTGTGCTGTGATCAGATGGCCCGATGCCTTCAGATAGCCCGGGAAATCGGGATGCGTATCGCGTGCCATGCACCGCCGTTCATAGTCTGCCAGATCGTCATATCCCCACAGGTGGGTGAACTGATTCTGCGGCCCGACCAGACTTGTCCAGAAGCCGAGCGGGTGTCCAAGCGTCTCGCGCAGGACCGGCATGGCGAGCCTGTCAAACACCTCCAGAAACTCTGGCATCTTGCGAGGCGCGATGGTGTAGACCCTGAAGTCCACGAGGGGCTTTGCCAGAAACATCGGGCGGGTACTCATGCGGGCACCTTCTCTTTGTGGGCCATGGCTTTGGTCGCGATGGCGTTGCCGGTGACATAGCCGAAAGTCATATTGGGTCCATGGGTGATGCCTGCGCCCGGATAGTTGCCGCCCATCACGCTGCGCCGGTCATTGCCGACCGCGTAAAGACCCTCGACCTGACTGCCGTCGGCGCGCAGCACTTCGCCCGTGACGCTCGTCCTGAGGCCGTCGAACGTGCCGAGATCGCCCATCACTACCTTCACCGCATAGAAGGGGCCGGTCGCGATCGGCGCAACGCAAGGGTTGGGCTTGTTGTCCGGATCGGCAAGATAGCGGTTGAAGGAGGTGCGACCGCGATGGAACGCGGGGTCTTCCCCGCGCACGGCATCGCGGTTGTAGGCAGAGATCGTCATCTCGAGCGCATCGGGAGCAATCCCGCAATTGCGGGCCAGCTCGATGATGGTTTTGCCCTTTATGAGGTAGCCTTTGCGCAGCAATGGCCCCACCGGCATCGGCGCGGGCTTGGCATAGCCGAGCCCATACTTGTCGAGCGCCACCTTGTCGCAGACCAGCCACATTGCTGTCTCCCGTTCACCCTCGCAGGCGCGCATCAGCGCCGCGCCGACGTCGTGGTAGGAGTTCGATTCATTGGTGAAGCGCCGGCCGTTACGCAATACGCCGATCACGCCGGGCTTGTAGCGGTCGAGCAGATGCGGGAAGACCCCCGTGCGTCCCTTGCCTAACGGCACGTTTGATACAGGCATCCACGCAGACGCATCGGCGAAGCCGACCTTCACGGCGCCACCCACTTTTTCCGCCATGGTCAGCCCGTCGCCCGTATTACCGACTGGCGTGGGCGAGAGATGTTCGCCGCCACGCTTCACATGCGGATAGACCTGCGCGATGCGCTTGAGATCATGCGGGAAGCCGCCGCACGCCAGTACGACACCATGCCGGGCGACGATGCAAAGGTCGCCGTCCGTAGCGGCCGCGCGTACACCGACCACCTTACCGTCCTCGCTCAGCAGTTCCTTCACGGGGGTCGAAGTGAGGATGGGAATGTCGATCGCCAGCGCCGATTTCGCGAGCCTCGCGGCGAGCGCGTTGCCGCTCGTTACGTTGATCCCCCGCCGGTAAAGCGCGAGTTCTTTGATGTGCGTGGCCAGACGCCGGACCACATAGAAGAACGAAGCAATGGACCGGGTGGCGCGGAAGAAATGCTTGAGGTCCGCGTTCGAGGAATTGAACATCATCCCCATGAAAGTGATCGTCTCCAGCGGCGGCTTGAGGCGGCGCATGTCCTTGCCCAGCGCGCGAATGTCATAAGGCGCGGCGAGTATCGAGCGGCCGATGTCGACGCCGCCTCGCGCATCCGGGTGATAGTCCGGATAGAGCGTCGGCACGAACCTCATCTCAGTCTCGCGCTCGAAGAACTCGACCATTTTCGGGCCGTTTTCGATAAAGCATTGGACGGCAGCGGCATCGTAGTTGTTACCGGTCTCGCTCTTCATGTATTCGCGCACGCGTTCGACGGTGTCAGCCGGATTCTGCTGCCGGCCATATTTGCTTAACGGAATCCACAAGACGCCGCCCGATAGCGCGGTAGTACCGCCGAAAACAGGCTCCTTTTCGAGCACGATGACATCGAGGCCGCGCTTCCTTGCAGTGATCGCGGTAGCGAGGCCCGCGGCGCCCGATCCGACTACGACCAGATCGCACGTGATCTCATTGGACATGTCCAGTCTCCTTGTCGTTATGGTGTGATGCGGCTTACGCAGCCTTGGTGGCGTTGAAACCGGGCCGCGGCACCATGTCCATCAGCATGCAATCGAGCCCGCCGTCAACCAGCACTTCCGCGCCATTGACGTAAGCAGCCAGATCGGAGGCGAGGAACAGGGCAGGCCCGGCAAGATCCTGCGGCTCGCCGATGCGGCGGCTCGCGGTGGCGGCGGCGCGGCGAGCCTCGAAGCCGGGCTCCTCGTAGAACTTCGCGGACAGCGCGGTGCGGATCATGCCAGGCAGCACGCAGTTGCTGCGCACGCCGCGTGGCCCCCATTCCGCTGCCAACTGCCGCGAGAGCAGCAGTACGCCCGCCTTGCTCGGGCTATAGGAACCGCTGTTGGTTTGCGGACTGAGTGCCGCAATCGAGGCAACATGGACGATGCTGCCTTTGCCCGTCGCCAGCATGTCGCGTCCGAAAGCGCGGGCACACAGAAGATAGCCGGTCAGGTTCACGGCGATGGCCTGGTTCCAGTCCTCGATCGAGACCGTCTCGAGCGGTCCGGCGCGCAGAAGTCCTGCATTGTTGATGAGCACGCTGGCCGGCCCGAGCACTGCGCGAACCTCGCTCGCAGCTGCGGCGACCGAGGCTTCGTCCGACACGTCGCAGCCGATTGCTTGCGCCACGGCACCGGCTTCGCGAAGTTCGGCGGCAACCGCTTCAGCGCCGGAAAGATTCCGGTCCACAAGCGCCACATGTGCGCCGACATCCGCGAAGGCACGCGCGATGCCGGCACCAATGCCACTGCCCGCGCCCGTGACCACGCAGATCTGTCCATTCAGGTTCAGCCAGTGCGCGCTCGAGGCAACTGCGCGATCGTCGAGTTCCTGTCCCATCCGGTTAACTCTCCTAAAGTTGTTCATGCGATTGCGTTTAACGGAAATCTGTATCGCCATTGAACGCCTCAAGCGCCTATGGAACAATGGACAGAGATCACATATAGCAGGACATAACGTGCATCATGGCCAATGACCAGCAGCGCCGCCGGACCGTTCTTCATTTCGCGCTCTATGGCGCGGAAGCCGACCAGCCGTGGGTCGACATGGTCCACTACGAGCGCATTCCCCTGCGGGCCGGCCGCTTCGACTTCGACATCAAGCCGCACGTTCATGACGCGTTGATCCAGGTGCTCTACGTCACCGCCGGGGGCGGCGAGACCTTCATCGACGGCAAGACCTGGGCGGTCGTTGCGCCATGCCTGATCGTCGTGCCAGCTCGCTCGGTCCACGGCTTTCACTTCCGCAGCGACATCGACGGTCACGTGATCACGGCCGCGCAGTCTGCGCTGGAATCGCTGGCGATGACGGCCGCACCCGAGTTGCTGGAATTCATACGCACGCCGACGGTGCTGTCGATCGATCCCGACGTCGAGCGCGGCACGCCTCTGGACACGTTGTTCCAATCGATTGGGCATGAGGCGGAGAGCCACGAGCGCTGGCAGTTCACCGCGGGCGCGGCATTGACGATCGCCCTGTTCGTCAAGATCGGGCGCCTCAGCGAGAGCGCCCGGCTTTCGGCCAGTTCCGAGCAGCGGTCAATGGCTGCGCGCATCGAGCGCTTCCGGGCCTTGCTCGACCGCCATTGCCGTGAGCGGCGGCCGGTCGCGAGCTATGCCGACGAAATGGGCGTGAGCACCGGCCAGCTCTCGCGTATCTGCCGTGCCACCTTCGGTGTCTCGGCGATCGAGGCCATCGATGCACGTTCGATCCATGAGGCCAAGCGGCTACTCGGTTATTCGACGCTCAGCGTGAAGCAGATCGCCAGTGAACTGGGATTTCAGGACGAGGCGTATTTCGGGCGTTTCTTTCGCAAGCAGACGGGACTTCGGCCAACCGAATACCGCGCTGCGGCTCACGATCGATCCTTGCCGCCTGCAAAGGGGAGAGCGGGCTGACCCGGCCTCGCCCCTTGATCCGGTTCATGCCGATAAACCACCGAGCTTCACGAACAGATGCTCCGGTCCGGAGTTGGTCAGGTTGTTGCCCCGCACGTACTCGATCGGTCTTGCCGGATCGAGGGCGATATCGCCGATCTTGCGGGCCAGAGCCTTCGTCGCGATCAGCGTCTCCAGCTTGGCAAGCGGCGCGCCAAGGCATTTATGCATGCCGTTGCCGAAACCCAGATGGCCGTTGGTATCGCGGTCGATGTCGAAGGTCTCGCCCTCGGCAAACTTGCGGCTGTCGCGGTTCGCAGCCGACAGCAGCAACCGCACGACCGCGCCCTTGGGCAGATCGACGCCCGCGACCGTGGTCGCCTCGGTGGTGATGCGGCTCACACGCTGGACGGTGCCGCGATAGCGCGCCACCTCCTCGACGAAACGGTCGGCGTCGGCGGGGTTTTCGCGGATCCGTCCGAGCAGATCCGGCTGTTCGGTGAACATGCGAAAGGCGTTGGCGACAAGGATAGTTGTCGTGTCGTGCCCGGCGATGAAGACGAATGCGCACAGTTCCTTCGCTTCCTTTTCCGAAAGTAGCCCGTCCTTCCACATGCGCGCGATATGCCCGCCGATTGACTGGCTGTCGGTAAGCGCGAGCCGCTCCATCGCCTCCTTCAGGTACGCGAAGAAAGCATGTGCGCTCTGCTCGTCGGTGCCGGTTCCCGGCGCATTGCGGGCGAGGCGCCCGAAGTAGCTAAAGGTCTCGTCCGACCAGAACTTCATCTTTTCCTCATCCTCGTTCGGCACGTCGATCATCGTGGAGATGGTCGAGATGCTGAGCGGGATAGCGAAATCGTCGACGACATCACCGCCGCCTCTGGCAATCATCGCGTCGAGCAGATCTTCCGCCCTTTGTGCGATCTGCTCGACGAAAGGATCGAGCGACAACGGCAGGAAGGACGGCTGCACGACCTTGCGCAACCGCGAATGGTCGGGCGCATCGAACAGCGTCAGGAACGTCAGGGGCGGCGGGCTGACGACCTCGGAGGAAAACAGCTTCGGGTTGCGGATCGCCTGGTAGACGTCGTCATAGCGCGAGAGGAACCACACGTCCGAAGTCGCCGACTGGCAACGCAGCACCGGCGCATGCTCCCGCATCCATCGGTAGTGCTCGTAAGGGTCGCCTTGCGATCCGTCATCGACCACCTTGAACGGTTCCAGCCCTTCGGGCCAGTCCAGTTCATGTGAATACGGCGGAAGCGTCGTGGCCGCGAATGGACAGATCTGCGGCGCGCTTTGCGGCACGGCAGGCGAAGGAGCGGGCGGCGCGGCGACGATGGGCACGGTGTTGTCCCGCGTCATGTGCTCCAGCGCCCGGCTCATCGTGGCCTTGGAGTGGCGTGCATGCAGCGCGATCGCGTCACGCGCCGCGTTCAGGTCGCCCAATTCGAAGGCGGCGACAATGTCACGGTGCTGCTGGACGATATCGCCGACGATCTCGATCCGGTCGGTCAGCGCGCGAGCGATGTAGTCCTGCACGGCCAGTTCCCGGTAGCGCGCGATCAGTTGGGCGTTTCCGGAAGCTTCCACTGTGAACATGTGGAAGGCGTGATTCGCCTCGATGTAGCGGCGAACATCGGTAAAGCGCCGTCCGGACACGAACGATGCCGTCGCTTCGGCGAGCTGGCGGAAGTCGATCAGTTGCGCGCTCGACAGCCGGCCCATGGTCAGCTGCGCCGCTCCCAGTTCGAGCGCCATGCGCAGGTCGAACGCTTCATCGACATCAACAGGCGCGATGCGCTCATCGCCGGTCTGAACCACCAGGCCGGTTCCGGCGAACTTCTCATAATAGAAATTGCGCGGCGTCAGTCCTTCGGACAGGAGAAACGTGCGCACGGCATCAACCATCGGCGGCGGCCCGCAGAGGTAGACATCCGCATCGCCATCGTTGAGCTGGGCGGCACTGATGTGGTGGGTCACATAGCCCTTGTTGACATGGGCACTGGCGGGGCTGGCGACGGTGCAGGCATAGGTGAAGTTCGGCAGGCGTTGCGCATAGAGGTCGAGCCGGTCGATGGCAACCAGATCCTCGTCGCTGTTCACACCCAGTATCATGTGAACCGGATAAGGGCTGCCGCCGTCCTCGACGATCTTGTCCAGCATCGAGAGGAACGGCGCGAGGCCCGTGCCACCCGCCAGAAACAGCACCGGCCGCTCGATGGCGCGCAGGTAGAAGCTCCCCATCGGGCCGCGAAATTCAATCGGGTCTCCCGCTTTGGCGTTGTCGCAGAGCCAGGTCGACATCGCGCCTTGACGCACATTGCGCACAAGGAAGGACAGGTGCGGTTCGGACGGCCCCGAGCTGAAGGAGTAGGACCGCGTCTGATCGGTGCCGGGCACCCTGATGTTGACGTACTGCCCAGGAAGGAAGGTGAGATCGGCGCGGTTGTCGAGTTCGACCGAGAAAGCGATCGTGCTGTCCGACGCTCGTTGGCAGCTGACGATTCGTCCCCTGTGCGAAGACGGGCCAGTACCCGAGACATCGGAGCTGGTGGCGATCTGGATCACGCAGTCGGAACGTGGGCTCATCTGACAAGTGAGAACCTTGCGGGTGCTCGCTTCCTCCGGGCTAAGCGCGTCCTCCACGCAGTCGCCCAGAACGTACTCGCCGGATTCGCAAACCGCCTTGCAGGTGCCACATACACCGTCACGGCAATCGAGTGGGATATTGATTCTGGCGCGAATGGCGGCATCGGTGACGCGCTCTTCCTCCTCGCATTCGATGAAGCGGGTCACTCCGTCTTCGAAACGGAGGGTGATCTGATGGGGCATGGCGGCGTCTCCTCTAGAGCCGCTCGGACATACCGCATCGCTGGCGGTGCGCCCGGGCGGAGGGCGTGCGAGATAAGCTTGCTAATCGCAACGCCCCGGTGGGTTGTGTGACGCCAATGTAGAGCCTGCCCCGCGTTTCCCTCAATGGACAGAGACGACGTTAAGCCGGACAAAACGTGCATGGAGCTGGACGATGCATCACGATGGAGGCTTGGGCTCCTCGCATTAGGCGTCCAGACGCCGCGATCTGGAGCGGATTGATTACCACTGCGCTGGTCGCCGCCGATTATGGCTCAACGCGACTCGCTGGTGCACACATCGGCGCGCGTGTGGCTTGTCGGCGTGTCGTCGCTGAGCTTGCCCGCGATGAACTTCGCCACGCGCCATCCGAACACGATGGCGGGGCCTAACGTCGTGCCCGGCCCCGGATACATGCCGCGAAAGATCGAAGCGAGATCGTTGCCGCACGCGAAGAGGCCCGGAATCACGTTGCCGTTCGCATCGAGCACTTCACCGTTGGCCGTGCCACCCAGTCCCGCGCTGCACGCGAGGTCGGCGGGCCAAACGGTGACGGCGTAGTACGGGCCTTTGTCCAGCGGGCGGATGCACGGATTGGGCTTCTGCATCGGGTCGCCATTGAAGCGGCTCATCGGGCTCGAGCCGCGGCCGAATGCCGGGTCGTTGCCCAATGCGGCATCGCGGTTATAGCGCTCGACCGTACCCGCGAGCCCCGCCGCGTTCACATTCAACTTCGTCGCCAGTGCGGCGAGCGTGTCGCCCTTGACCAGATAGCCGGCGCGCTCGAACGCTGCGATGCGCGCGCGGCTACGCCCCGGCATCAACAGTCCCAAACCGTATTCGCGGATAAAGCCTGCATCGACAATCAGATGCGCCGGTACGCTGGTGCCGTTGCCGTTGCCGTCGTCGCGCAGCATGCCCATCACGAAATCGTGGTACGAGTTGGACTCGTTGACGAATCGCTCGCCCCGGCTGTTCACCGCGATCAGCCCAGGCTTCGCGCGATCGAGAATGATGTGCGGCCACACGCTGTCGTCGCCGTTCGGCGAACGGCGAATCGAGCAGGGCATCCACAGACCGGGGCTGTCGCCGCCGTTTTCGAGCCGTGCGTCGATAGCCAGCGCGCTGCTGACGCCGTCGCCTGTGTGCGTGTCGGGAGAGAGCGATAGCGGTTGGGCAGCAACAGGAAACAACTGCTTGCGCAGCGCCGGATGCCGCGTGACGCCGCCCGTGGCCAGCACGACTGCGCGACGCGCGCGGATGCGCCGCTGCTTGCCATCGCGCGACCCGACCACCGCGCCCGTCACGCACCCTTGCTCGCGAACCAGTTCGATGAGCGGCGTTTCGAAGCGCACGGCCACGCCGCGCTTGCGCAGGCTGTAGAAAAGCCGGGCGGCGAGCGCATTGCCCATCACGAGTTGCGTGCCGCGCGCAAACCGCATGCGGTCGATTACATAGCGTCCGACCACTTCGACAGTGCGCCTGAAATTGCTCACCGACGCGAACGGATTGAGCAGCGCACCGAGGTCGCTGCGATTGACCATCATCCCGCCAAGGCCCATGAACTCCTTGCGCGGCGGGCGCACCCGTGAGAAATCCTTGTCCAGCACACGCGCGTCGAATGGCACGGGTGCGAGTGCTCGCCCGCCGAAGGCCGCACCGGGTCCCGTCACATAGTCCGGATGCGCGGCCGCTGCGACGAACTTCACGTCGCTGATGCGCTGCAATTCATCGATGGCGAGCGGGCCGCTTTGCAGAAAGGCCTCGCGTGCTTCATCGCCGCCGCGTTCGCCCACCACCGAACGTAGAAAACGCCGTGCGTCGTCGACGCTGTCGGGCACGCCTGCATCGACGCTCAATTGGGTGCCCGGCACCCAGGTCGTGCCGCCCGACGTCGACGTGATGCCGCCGACGGCATCCGTTTTTTCGCACAGCAGCACGTCCAGTCCTTCGTGATGCGCGATCAGCGCCGTCGTCATGCCTGCCGCGCCCGCGCCGAACA
This sequence comes from Paraburkholderia bengalensis, assembly GCF_037126505.1. Taxonomy (NCBI): domain Bacteria; kingdom Pseudomonadati; phylum Pseudomonadota; class Betaproteobacteria; order Burkholderiales; family Burkholderiaceae; genus Paraburkholderia; species Paraburkholderia bengalensis. The sequence continues at coordinate 61,626 of NZ_JACFYJ010000008.1, read as the reverse complement.
CCAGCACGTCGACTTCTTCGTCCCAATGGATGTTGCTGTCTGAATTCATGTCCAATGTCTCCTCCGATGCCTTGTCGCCTTTCCGTGCTTCACGGGCGGCCCGGCTTCGTGCGAGCGGTCCGAAGAGCATGTGGAATAAGATTCCATTATAATTATAAGTGGAATTATGTTCCAGCAAACTGCCGATTCAGGATTCCAGCGTTGATGAAGTCCGTCAGAACCGGTGCACGATCCCGACGCCCGCCGCGAACTGGTTACGGGTGGACGAGGGCGCGGAATTGAAGCCGTCGCCGAGCGTGGCGGTTGCGTCGATGATCTGACCGGCGCCCGCTGTGCCCAGCGTCTTGCCGTTCGCGTGCTGATACGCTTCCAGCGCATAGAAGCCAGTGCGCTTGGACAACGCGTAGTACTGGGACAGGTTGAACTGCTGATATTGCGACGCGCTCGTGATGCCGTTGGCCTTCGTTGCACGCGTGTAGCTGTAGCCTGCGCCGAAGTCCCATGTGACAGCGGGCTTCCAGTGCAGGACGATGCCGCCCGTGTTGAAGATGGCGGCGTCGGTGAACTTCGATCCGATGCCCGGAATGTATTGCACATTGGAGTAGGTGGCGGACACATCCCACGCGCTGTTGAACGTGTAGCTGCCGCCCACGGCAAAGCGCTGTTGCGCCTGCGCCGTTTGATAGCCGTTCGTCAGCGCGGATACACCCGCCTGAGCGCCGTTGTTCGACGTGGTCGAATCCGCGCCGAATGCACCGCCGCCCGTCGTCGAGTTGTTGATGCGCGAGAAGCCGACTGCGAGGCCGATCGGTCCGTTCGCGTACTGGATCGCACCCGCCCATGTCGAGCCGCTGTTGAGGCTGCCTGCCACGCCGCCGAGCGAATACGAACCGCTGAACGTAAAGCCGTAGAGTTTGGGCGACGTATATTCGATCGTATTGTTCGCACGGTAGATGGTGTCGAGTCCGTCGATATCGCCTGGGTGTGCGCCGAAGAAACCCGTCAGCCAGTTCGTCGGGCTGTACGGCGAAAGCAACTGGTAGTAAGACGCGTACTGGCGTCCGAACGTGAGCGAGCCGTACTCGGGATTGGTGAACCCGACCCACGATTGCCGCCCGAACATCGCATTGGTGTACTGCTGCGTGCCCGTCGTCGAATTGATGCCTGATTCAAGCGTGAAAATCGCTTTTGTGCCGCTGCCCAGATCTTCGGCGCCTTTGAGGCCAAAGCGGCTGCCGGCCCACACGCCCGTCACCATCTTGACGGCGGAATGGCCATGTGCCGTCGAGCCCAACGTCGTCTGGCTGTTCTGATACGCGATGCCGGTATCCACGACGCCATACAAGGTCACGCTGCTCTGCGCGAATGCGGGCATTGCGGCGAACATGGCGGCGCCGAGCGCAAGTTGTTTGAATTCGTTGCTGCGCTTCATCTCCTGTGCTGCTCCTTCTTTTGTGGTAGTGATGGTGTTGTGTCCGAACAGACGTCAATAGGTCGCGCGTCCGCCTGACAGATCGAACGTCGCGCCCGTCGAAAACGAGCATTCATCCGATGCCAGCCATGCGGCGAGGTTCGCGACCTCGTCGGCAGTGCCCGCGCGCTGCATCGGAATCTTCGCGAGACTCGCAGCGAGCGCGTCGGGGGGGCATCTGTTGCAGCAGGGGCGTTTCGATCACGGCGGGCGCGATGCAATTCACGCGCACCGGCGTGAGCGCCAGTTCCTTGCCCATCGACTTCGTGAACGCGATCACACCGGCTTTGGCCGCCGAATACGCGGACATCGACGCATTGCCTTCCTTGCCCGCAATCGACGCGAGATTGACGATGCGGCCGAAGCCCGCAGCGAGCATTGGCTTGACGGCGGCGCGCGAGCACAGGAACACGCTGCGCAGATTGACGTCGATGCAGCGCTGCCATGCATCGAGCGCGCTGTCGGCGACGGTTGCGATCGGGCCTGTCATGCCTGCGCTGTTGATCAGCACGTGCATCGCACCGAAGCGGTCGAGCGTCGTGTTCAGCGCGGCCGCGACGGAGGCTTCGTCCGTCACGTCTGCATGCACGCCGATGACCGCGTTGTCCCTGCCATTGGAAAGCGCGTCAGCGGCTTCACGCGCTGCGCGCGCATCGAGATCCCACACCGCGACGCGCAGGCCGTCGCGTTGCAGCCGCGCCGCAATCGCGCGGCCAATGCCGCCGGCGCCGCCCGTGACGACGGCGACCTGCTGCGCACCGCTCATGCTTTCGCGTCGAGCAGAAACTCGACCATGCGGTCGCACACGCGCCCGAACATCTGCGTGCCCGTGACGGTCTTGCAGCCTCGCGCGCGCGCCGCTTCGATGAACGGCGTGAGCGGCGGCTTGGTGACGACGTCGCCGACGAAAGTGGAAGAGGGCAGACGCGACACATCGATGGGCAATGGATCGTCGGCGCGCATGCCCATCGGCGATGCGTTGACGACCACGTCATACGATGCAGCTTCGACATCGGCAGTGGCGGCCTGCACGGCACCGCGTTGCATCGCGGCGAGACGCTTGACGAGCGAACCGGTGCGCTCTGCATCGTTGTCGCGCAGGTCGAGCGACGCAACGCCCGCTTTGACGAGCGCCTGGCCAATCGCCGAGCCCGCGCCGCCCGCGCCGATCAGCAATGCGCGTTTGCCTTGCAGATCGCAGCCTGCATCTTCGAGTGCTGCGACGAAGCCGGTGCCGTCGAACATGCCGCCATGCCAGCCGCCATCGGCTGTGCGCCGCAGCGTGTTCACCGCGCCGAGAAACGCAGCTTCTTCCGACAGCGTCGAACAGAAGCCGGCCGCGCTGAACTTGTGCGGCACGGTGATGATCACGCCATCGACATTACGCATCGGCGCGACACCGGCGAAGAATGCCGCGAGATCGTCCGGTCCGACATGCGCGGGAACCACGAGCGCGTCACGCCCTGCTTCACGCAGTGCAGCCGTTACGCCTTTGGGCGAGCGCACCTGTGCGATCGGATCGCCGACAATGAAGTACACGCGCGTCGCGCCGCTGAGTCCCTCGTCGAGCGATACGGCGACATGGGTTGCAGTTGCTTGGGTCATGCTGTTTTTACCTCCAGAGTAGAACGGGCATCGTCATGGACGATGCCGAGAAGTTTGGCCTGCGTCGCGCTGTCCTGAGCGAGCGCGTCGGCCGTGTTTTCATAAGCGATGCGGCCATTGACGAGTACATACACGCGGTCCGCGATGGGCAACACCATATCTGCCTGATGTTCGACGATCACCACACTTGCGCGCTCGCGCAGCTTCACGACGGCATCGAGCACTTCCTGCACGACGGCAGGCGCGAGGCCTTCAAACGGCTCATCGAGCAGAATCGCTTTCGCCGGCGCCATCAACGCACGCGCGATAGCCACCATTTGACGCTCCCCGCCCGAAAGATGCTCGGCACGGACGTCCTTGCGATTCGCGAGCCGCGGAAAGAGCGCATACATCTCGTCGACGCTCGCGCCGCCCTTGCGCGCAGCGAGCCGCAAATTCTCGTAGACAGTCAGGTTCGGAAAGAGGCGACGGCCTTCGGGCACCATCGCGAGGCCGAGCCGGTTGATCTCGTGCATCGGCCGGGCGGTGATGTCGTGTCCGTCGAACGTGATCATGCCTGCGCTGATCTGTGCAACGCCCGTTGCCGCGCGCAGCGCCGTCGTCTTGCCGACGCCGTTGCGGCCGAGAATTGCAATCACTTCGCCTTCGTGCAACGTGAGATCGATGCCGTCGAGAATCGTGTTGCCCGCATAACCCGCCTTCACGTTTTGCATTTGAAGAAGCACGCGGCTGTTCGCCGATGCGTCGCGCTTGTGCGCAACGCGTTCGGCGAGGCGTGCATCGACGGGACGCTGGCCTTTTGCGTGACCCATGTACGCTTCGATCACTTCGGGGTGCGCAGCCACATCGGCCGGCGAACCGTCTGCGATCAGGTGACCGCGATGCAGCACGCTGACGCGATCGGAGATTGTCAGCACGCGGTCGATGTCGTGCTCGATCAGCAGCACCGCGTGATGATTAGCGAGTTCACGCACGATACGCGCGACGATTGCGCGATCCGCTTCGGCGAGACCCGCGAGCGGCTCGTCGAGCAGCAGCAGGCGGGCTTGCGTCGCGAGCGAGAGCGCGATTTCAAGCAGACGCTGTTCGCCGTGCGAGAGGCTTTCGCACGATGCCGCTGCGCGATCGACAAGACCGACCGCCGACAGTAGCGACCACGTCTGCGCATTCTGTTTGTCGAGCGTATGCGCGTCGCGCCACAGGCCGAGCCGCTCACGCTGCGCCGCCTGCACGGCAACGCGCACGTTCTCGAACACGGTGAGATTGCGGAACACGCTGAGAATCTGGAACGAGCGGCTCATGCCAAGCCGCACGCGACGGAACATTGCGAGTCGCGTCACGTCGTTGCCGTCGAAGGTGATGGTGCCCGACGATGGCGGCAGCACGCCCGTCAGCATGTTGAAGAACGTCGTCTTACCGGCGCCGTTCGGGCCGATGAAGCTGTGCAGCTTGTACGGATACACGTCGAGATCGATGTTGTCGGCGGTCACGAGTGAGCCGAACTGCTTCGACAGCCCGTGCACGCTGAGAATCGGCGTGTCTGGATTCATGTCGATGCGGCTCGCGCGGTACGGCGCGATCACTTCGGGGCGAGCGGGAATGGTGTCGCGCACGAGCGTCCAGCGCGGCCGGCACAACAGGCGTTGCGCGAGACCCTGAATGCCTTCGGGCGAGAAGAACGCGAACGCGATGATGATCGGCGCGAACATCAGCCACCAGTGCTCCGTCAGGCTGCTCAGCTTGTCTTCGAGCAGGATAAATGCAATCGCGCCCCACAGCGGGCCGAGAAACTGATGCACACCGCCTAGCACCGTCATCAGCAGGCTGTCACCCGCGTGTTCCCAACTGAGGTTGTTCGCGTACGCGCCTTGCAGCATCAGACACAGCAGACCGCCCGCATAACCGATCACAGCAGCCGAGATCACGAACGCATACAGCTTGAGGCGATACGTGTCATAGCCGAGACTGGCGGCACGCTGCTCGTTGTCGCGCAGCGCCTGCAACGCACGCCCGAACGGCGCGTGCACCAGACGCCACAAGCCATACGCTACGGCGACCACCGTGATACACGCGAACACATGAAAGCCCGTGGTCGTCGCGAAGGTCGGGCGCGGCACGTTTTGCAGACCGTTCTCGCCGCCCGTCACGTCGGTCCATTTGAACGCGATTTCAAACGCGATCTGCGAACAGGCGAGCGTGAGCAACGAGAAGTACAAGCCGCGTCGCTTGAGCACGATCGCGCCGATCAACGCGGCCATCACGACAGTGACAATCACGCTCGCCGCGAGCGCAACGATTTCATTGCCGATCATGCGTTGCAGCGAAATCGCGACCAGATACGTCGACGTGCCGAAGAACACCGATGCACCGAACGGCACGAGACCCGTATAGGCGACGAGCAGATTCACCCCCATGCCGTAGAGCGTGTAGATGGCTATCTGCGTCGCGCGTTCGAGCGGCGTACCGCTTGCCGTCAGCGCGATCGAAACGATGATGAGGCACGCGCTCAGCAGCGCGACGGGGTGCCGGGTCAAGAGTTTCACATTCATTCGAAGCGCTCCCAGCGTTCGCCGAACAGCCCGCGCGGACGCACGAGCAACACGATCGCCATCAGGACATACATCGCCACCGACGACCCCTCAGGAAAGAACTGTACGGCGAGCGACGTCACCACGCCGACCAGCAGGCCCGCGACGACGGCACCCGCAAACGATCCCAGACCGCCGATCGTCACAATCACGAAGGCGGGCATCACGGCGGCCGTCGCCATGCTGGGCGTAACGGTCAGAAGCGGTGCGGCGAGCACGCCCGCTGCACCCGCGAGCAGTGCGCCGAGGCCGAATGCACCCGTCAGCACGCGTGGCAGATCGATGCCGAGCAGACCCACCATCTCGGGATCGCGACTGCCGGCGCGCAAGATGCGTCCGTAAGGCGTGAACTTCATGAACCACCACAACGCGAGCAGAATCGCGACCGTCGCGGCAAGAACGAACAGCCGGTACTTCGTGATCAACAGCGGCCCATAGACGAGGAAACCACTGAGGGCAGCGGGTGGGCTGAACGGCAAACCGCCCGCGCCCCACACGAGGCGAATCAGCGCGGTGAGCAGTAGCGACAACGCGAACGTCACGATCAACCCGAGCAAGGGTTCCTTGCCGTACAGCCTCCGGATGAAAATCACTTCGATCAGCATGCCCGCAAGCGCCACGAGAATCGGCGCGACGATCACGGCAGCCCAGCCGAACTGCATCGACAGCGCAATGGCGAAGTACGCGCCAAGCGCGAACAACGCACCGTGCGCGAAGTTGACGATGCCAAGCAGTCCGCAGATGATCGACAGACCGATCGCGAGCAACACGTAGAGGAACCCCAGCACCAACCCGTTGGCGATCTGGGACAACACCATTTCTGCCATGCCTGTACTCCAGGTGAATGCAGATAAACGCAGGACACGTCGGGAGCGAATGGTCGTTGCGTGCAGTTCACAAACCCGACCATTCGATCCGCGTTATCGCGCGGCCATTGTGCAGCCGATCTCCTGCTTCGAGCCATACAGCGCGTCGAGTTCGGCGGGGTTTTGCGGAACAGCCGATACCTGGTTCAGCCAGTCCCATTTGTCGGTGATGTGGTCTTTCACCTTGAAGACCGTCCAGCGGCGCAGCATCTGGTGATCCCACGGGCGGAAATACGCGGGTCCGCTGCTGTCGCCGAATTGCACCGTCTCCAGGCTCTGCACGATGTCCGGTCCCGATGTGCTCTTCGCCTGGTTGACGCCGGCGAGCAGTGCGCGCGTCGTGAACCAGCCGATCCACGCCTTGTCGGCGGGCGGCTTGCCGTACTTCGCCGTGTATTTTTTGATGAACGCGAGTTCTTCCGGCGAGTGGCCCGGCGAGCTGTAGTGCCACGGCTTGCCGTAGTAGCCGGTGGCTGCATCGACGTTGATCGACCACAAATCCGAGTCGCCGATGATGGGGCACGCCACTGGAATCTTGTCCTTCATTCCCATTTCGGCGTACTGCTTCAGGAAGGTCGACAGATCGCCGCCCGGCAGGCCGAGCATCACCACATCGGGCTTCGACTGGCGGATCTTCAGGATGAACGAGCTGAAGTCGGTGGTGTTGAGCGGCGTGACATCGGCGCCCGTGATCGTGCCGCCCGATTGCTTCAGCAGGTCGGACATCGAGCGCTGGATGTCCTGCCCATACGCGTAGTTCGCCACGAGGAAGTGCCACTTCTTGCCGATCGCGAGCAGCGACGGCGCCAGCGCGCGGCACGTGACGGGCGTGGGGCTCAGCACGCGGAACGTGTAGGGGTTGCAACTGCTACCCGTCAGTTCACGCGCTGCGGCGTTCGGCGCGATATACGGCGTCTTCGTGCGATTCGCGACGGACGACATTGCCAGCGACGTGCCGCTATTCGTGCCGCCAATCACGGCAATGACCTTGTCCTGCTCGATCAGCTTCTGCATGTTCTGCTGTGCAGACTGCGGATTCGGCTCGTCGTACCAGACGAGATCCACGCGGCGGCCGCGCGCCTGATTGTTCGCATCGTCGAGCGCCATCTTCACGCCGTTCGCGATCACTTCGCCCTGTTCGGTCCACACGCCTTGCTTGGCCATCAAAAGGCCCAGCTTCAGCGGCTGTTCGCCTTGCGCGCGCACGATCGCGGGTGCGGCCAGCACGGCCGCGCCGCTCGCGAGCGTCTTGCCCGCCGTGGCGAGCCACGTGCGCCGCGTCATGCCCATGCCTTGCGCTTGCTGAGTGATGGATTGTTTGTGTTCGTCCTTCATGTCTCTCTCCGCTCCTTGTCCGTATCCGTTCGCAAACTGTCGACGACAAAAACTTTTTGGTGAACTGTAGTTCGAACTGGAATAGTATTCAATAATCAAAGTGTATTTCATAAAATCCGGGTATTCACCTGGAAGACTTCAAACGCGGTCAACCCGAGGAGATAAAGGACATGGCACGGAGACGTTTGGCGGTGATCGGCGCGGGCGCGATCGGGCGCATGCATGTGGAGCGGGCGCGGCTGCACCCGCACGCGGAGGTGGTCGCGATTGCGGACCCGTCGCCGGCCGCGCGCGAATTCGCGCAACAGGAAGGGCTTCGCTGGTTTTCCGACTACACGCCGATGCTCGATGAAGCGCGCCCCGAAGGCGCGATCGTCGCGACACCGAATGCGACGCACGTCGAGGTGGGACTTGCGTGTATCGCGCGCGGGATTCCCGCGCTGATCGAAAAGCCCGTTGCCGACGATGTGGATGCTGCGCAGCAGCTGAGCCGCGCAGCCGATGAGGCGAGGGTGCCGCTACTGGTTGGGCACCATCGTCGGCACAATCCGATCCTGCGGCGCGCCAGGGAAATCATCGCGTCCGGGCGGCTGGGCAAGCCTGTCACTGCGAATGCGCTCGCGACTTTCTACAAACCGGACGCCTACTTCCATGTGGAGTGGCGGCGCCGCGCGGGCGGCGGGCCCGTGCTGATCAACCTGATCCACGACATCGACATCATGCGGTTCCTGCTTGGCGAGATCGTCGAGGTACAGGCGTTGACGTCTAATGCGGTGCGCGGCTTCGAAGTGGAGGATACGGCTGCCGTGTTGCTGCGCTTCGAGAGCGGTGCGCTTGGCACGCTCGCCGTGTCGGACTGCGCATCTGCGCCCTGGAACTGGGATCTGGCCGCGGGTGAAGCGGCGCACTATCCGCGCCAGCAAGTGAACACGCATTTTCTGATCGGCACCAATGCGTCGCTCGCGCTGCCGCAACTCGATGTGTGGGAGTACCGGTCGCGCAAAGGCTGGCACGAGCCGTTGACCGTCGAGCGCAGCACGCCGCACAGCGCCGATCCGTATCACGAGCAGTTGCGCCACTTCGCTGGCGTCATCGCAGGTGAAGAAGCGCCGTTGTGTTCGGCTGACGACGCCGCGCGCACGCTCGCCGCGACGCTTGCTGTGCATCGGGCTGTGGCGTCGTGTGCGGCGGTTGCACCGGCGCGCTGAGGTCGCGATCTCGTCAGTGGTGCGTCGCGAATGCGTGACGGTAGAACGCTACAGTCTGCCGCAAGCCTGCTTCGAGTGAGGTCTGCGGCAGGTTCGGCAACAGACGCTCCAAAGCGGGATCGCGCGGAAATGCAGTCGCGATGGGCAGCGCCGCGCCCGCTGCAACGATGCGCGCGTCCGGCACGATCGTGCCGATCGTGTCGATCACCGTCCGCACGGAAGCGATTTCGCCTGCGAGCGTGAACGCGTGTGCACCTTCCACGTCGCGTAACAACGCGGCTTCGTATGCGGCCGCGACATCGTCGGCGTAGATGAAACCTGTCGAACCTGTGAATGGCATCGTGTAGTGCTCGCCAAGCGCGGCGGCGCGGCACGCGAGGCTCGGGCCGGCGCTCGATCCTGTCTCGCGTCCCGCGCCATAGACGACCAGCGGCCGGAAGCCGACGCTCGCAATGCCGTGGTCGTTCCAGTACGCGCGCGCCGAGCCTTCGCACGCAAGTTTGAACGCGCCGTAGTGCGTTTCCGGATGCGGCGTTGCGCCATCGTCGGGACCGAACACGCCGGCGCTGCTGGCGTACAGCACGCGTTGCAAACCCGCGGCGCGCGCTGCGTCGAAGACATTCAGCGTGCCGATCAGGTTGATCTGCGCGCCGCGCACCGGGTTGGCGGCGCAATCGGGCGTCAGGATGCCCGCCAGATGAATGACGGCGTCGCAACCGTCCAGTGCGTATGCGACATCGGCGGCTTGCGCGATATCGCCTGTACGCCATTGGACCCTATCCGCCTGATCAGGCGCGAGCGCGTGCAGCAATTGCGGTCTCGCCTGCAGATCGAACGCAACGCATTCGATGCCATGTGCAAGCAGCCGCCGCATGATCCACGCCCCCAAAAAACCGCTGCCGCCTGTCACCAGTACTCGCATGTCGCTCCTCCTTGTCGTCACAAAAAACTTTGCAAGATCGCATTTACTGGAATAGTATTCCACAAAGAAAGCTAGTTCCATATTGTTCGGCAGGCAGAAGCGAAAATGAAACGTGAACCGATACTCGAATGCGATGTGCTGGTGCTGGGTTCCGGCGCCGGCGGTCTGTCGGCGGCCGTGACGGGGGCGGCGAAGGGCTTGCGCGTGATGGTCGCGGAAAAGGAAGGCGTGTTTGGCGGCACGACCGCGTGGTCGGGCGGCTGGATGTGGATTCCGCGCAATCCGCTGGCAACGCGCGCGGGCATCCGCGAAGACATCGAGGTGCCGCGCACGTATCTGAAGAGCGAACTCGGCGCGCAGTTCGATGCGGACAAGGCGAATGCCTTGCTGGAGCGCGGGCCCGAAATGATCGAATTCTTCGAGCGAAACACGGCGATGCGTTTCATCGACGGCAATCGCATTCCCGATTTTCACACCACGCCAGGCGCGGCGACGGGCGGTCGTTCGGTATGTGCGATGCCGTTCGACGGCAAGGAACTCGGTCCGCTGATCCACAAGCTGCGCGAGCCGCTGTCGGTGATGACGATCAAGGGCATGGCGCTGGCCTCGGGTCAGGATCTCGCGCACTTCTATCGCGCGACGCGCTCCGTGACGTCCGCGCTTTACGTGACGCGGCGGCTCGCTGCATTCGCGTGGCAAAAGCTGCGCCATGGGCGCTCGATGCATCTCATCAATGGCAATGCGCTGGTTGCGCGGCTGTTGAAATCCGCAGCGGATCGCAACGTCGACTTGCGTACGCGGGCGAAGGCAATCTGCCTGCTGCGCGACGATGCGCGCGTGACGGGTGCCCGTGTCGAGATCGAGGGCGTGGTGCACGAAGTGCGTGCGTCGCGTGGCGTGGTGCTGGCATGCGGCGGCTTTCCGCACGATGTCGCGCGGCGCGCCAGCACGTTTGCCTACACGCCTTCGGGGAAGGAACATTGGTCGGCTGCGCCACCCTCGAATACGGGCGACGGCATTCGGCTCGGAGAATCGATCGGCGGGCATTTCAATAACTCACTCGATGCCCCCGCCGCGTGGGCGCCCGTGTCGCTCGTGCCGGGACGCGGCGGCGACGTGGCGTTTGCGCATCTGATCGAGCGCGCGAAGCCCGGTGTGATCGCCGTCACGCGCGCCGGACAGCGCTTCGTCAATGAGGCGTCGTCGTATCACGACTTCATTTCCGCCTTGCTCGGCACGACGCCGCGCGGCCAAGAGGTGTGCGCGTGGCTGATCTGCGATCATCGTTTTCAGCGCCGCTATGGGCTCGGCTTTTCGAAGCCTTTTCCGTTTCCTGTTTCGAGCTATGTGAATTCAGGTTATCTGAAACGTGGCGCAACGCTCGCCGAACTCGCCAGCGTGTGCGGCATCGACGCACAGGGACTCGAGAATACGATCAGCGCGTACAACACCTATGCGAAAGACGGCTTCGATCCGCAGTTCCACAAAGGCTCGACGCCATACAACCGCGTGCAGGGCGACGAAACGCACGGGCCAAATCCCTGTCTCGCGCCAATCGAAAGCGGACCGTTCTACGCGGTCAAGCTGTTGCCGGGCAGCCTGGGCACCTTCGCGGGCCTTGCCACCGATGCCAACGCCCGCGTGCTCGACCGCAACGATCACGCGATTCCCGGCCTCTACGCAGTCGGCAACGACAGCGCGAGCATGATGGGCGGCTGCTATCCGAGCGGCGGCATCACGCTCGGCCCGGCGATGACCTTCGGCTATCTCGCGGGACTTTCTCTCGCCCGTACGGCGCATCTTCCGATGCGCACCGGTTCTTCCAGTTCACATCAAGGATCCATGCAATGACCCTGTATGACACAGTCACACTCACGGTGAAAATCGGCACAAACGCGCAGGTTTTCGAAAGCATCAAGGCGACTGCGAACCAGCCGGGCTCGACGCTGCTCGGCTGCTGGTATTCGGATATCGGCGCGCTCGGCAAGGTAATGGTGCTGCGCGGCTTCGAATCGGAGGCGGCGCTCGTGAATGAGCGCAAGCGTCTGCTGCTCGAAGGCAATCCGTTTGGTTGCGGCGAGTTCGTCGTGGACGTGAAGGTGGAGAGCTACGCGCTCTTCCCGTTTCTGCCGCCTATCGAGCCGGCTGTGCACGGTGGCATCTACGAGATGCGTGTCTATGGCACGAAGCTCGCAAGTTTGCAACACACCATCGACGCCTGGGAAAATGCCGTGCCCGAGCGCACGCAGCGCTCGCCGCTGATCGGCGCGATGTATTCGCTCGATGGCACAGTGCCGCGTTTTCTGAACATCTGGCCGTATGCCAGCGTCGATGAGCGCTCGCGTATTCGGGCAGAAGCGGTGAAAGACGGCATCTGGCCGCCGAAGGGCGGACCCGCGCACCTGACGACGATGGAATCGACGATCTACGTGCCCGCGCCGTTTTCGCCGTTGCGCTGAACGGCGCGAGTAAGACAGGTTACGAACTGGATAAAGGAGACATGATGACTCAGGCTCATGCGCGCGCGCTGTCGCTGTCGGCGCTGACCGTGCTGGAACTGACGCCGCCGCGGATGGTGCAATGCGCGGCCGATGCAGGCTATGACTTCGTCGGCTTGCGCCTGCTGCCCGCGACCGATCACGAAGTGCGGCATGAAATCGTCGGCGATACGGCGCTCAAGCGCGAGACGCTCGCGGTGTTGAAGGGCACGGGCTTGCGCGTGCTCGATGTCGAGATCATGCGGCTCAAGCCGGATACCGACGTGACGTCGTACAAGCCGATGCTCGAAACAGCCGCAGAACTCGGCGCGCGCTTTGCGCTCGTAGCAGGCAACGATCCGGACGAAGCGCGCACGGCGGATCGTCTTGCGCAGTTGTGCGATATCGCCGCGCCGCTCGGCATCACGCCTTCGCTCGAGCCGATGCCGTGGACAGAGGTAAAGAACATCGCGCAGGGCGCGCGTATTGTCGCAGCGAGTGGCAAGCGCGACACGGGTCTCATCATCGATCCGATTCACTTCGATCGTGCAGCTGATTCGCTCGATGCATTGCGCGCGTTGCCGCGCGATTACTTCGGCTATGTGCAGTTCTGCGACGCACCCACCGAACGTCCGACCGATCTCGATACGCTGCTGTATCAGGCGCGTTGCGAACGGATGATTCCGGGCGAGGGCGGTCTCGATCTGGCTGGCCTTCTGCGCGCGTTGCCGGACCACTTGCCCGTGAGCGTCGAAGTGCCGACGCAGCGTTGGGCTGAGACCACGCGTGCCGTCGATCGCGCGAGACGTTTGCTCGACGCAACGCGCGCCGTGCTCGAACAGGCCTACGCGACAGCGACCTGATCGGCAGCACGCCAATGTGACGTCTGGCCTTTTACCGTCGCCGTGCAAAGAGCGGCGGCGCGCGGCCGGCATCTTTCTGAACAAACACATAACAAGAACAAATCATCTGGAGACACTCGATGACCATCTCGCAGGCGGCCAAACGGTCCGCTCAAGGAACGGCGGCGCGCGGCGAAGGCGTGCTCGACGTTCAACAATTCCTCGACGATCAGCCAATCGGACGCTTCCAGGTTCTCGTGCTGCTGATGTGCATGCTGATCGTGATGCTCGACGGGCTCGATACGGTGATGATCGGCTTCATCGCGCCGTCGCTTTCCACTGCATGGGCGATACCGCGCGATGCACTCGGTCCCGTGATGAGCGGCGGCCTGCTCGGCCTCGCGTTCGGCGCGCTCGGCGCCGGGCCGATGTCGGATCGCTTCGGCCGCAAGACCGTGATGACGACCGCCGTGCTTTTCTTTGGGGTATGGAGTCTCGCATCGGCGTTCGCGACGGATGTCGCGTCGTTGACGGTGCTGCGTTTTCTGACGGGTATCGGCCTAGGCGCATCAATGCCGAATGCCGCGACGCTGATGGCCGAATATGCGCCGCCGCATCGCCGTTCGTTGATGGTGACGATCGTGTTTTGCGGCTTCACGTTCGGCGCGGCGGGCGGCGGCTTTGTCAGCGCATGGCTGATAACCGCGTACGGCTGGCATTCGGTGCTGCTGCTCGGCGGCGTGCTTCCCGTTCTGTATGTGCCCGTGCTGATCAAATGGCTGCCGGAATCGGCGCGCTATCTGGCATTGAAAGAGAATCGCCGCATGCGTCTAGTCGGCGTGCTCAATCGTCTGGAGCCCGGTGCCGCCGACGGCGCCACGCGCTTCATCTCGCACGAACCGGAGCGCGCGGAACGCAGCCCCGTGCGCGCGATTCTTTCGCGCGACCATGCGTTCGGCACAGTGATGCTGTGGATCTGCTATTTCGCCGGTTTGCTCACCGTGTATCTGCTCGGCAACTGGTTGCCGACGCTGATTCGCGGAATCGGCTTCACGCTCGCCGAGGCGGCCGTGGTCGGCGCGCTGTTCCAGGCGGGCGGCACGGTCGGCTCGGTGCTGATCGGCTGGCAGATGGACCGCTTCAATCCGCATCGGGCGCTGGGGTTGACCGTGTTCGCCGGTGGCGTGCTGGCCTGGTACATGGGGTCGTCCGCGCACACGTTCAGCTCGATCTGCGTGCTCGCGTTCGGCATGGGTTATTGCATGAACGGTTCGAATACGGGTTTTTGCGCGCTCGCGGCGGGCTCGTATCCGACGTCCATGCGCGCGACGGGCACGAGCTGGATGCTGGGCGTCGGCCGATTTGGCGGGATTGCGGGCGCGATGCTCGGCGCGTCGATGCTGCACGCGAACTGGCGTTTCGGCGAAGTGTTCATGGCGTTGGCGGTGCCTGCCGCGGTCGGCGCAGCAGGCGTATTGCTGAAGGGCGCGCGACACAAAGGGCCAATTGCGCAGGTCAGTGTGAGCGCGGGGCACTGACGAGGAGCGGTCCCACGGCCGGGGAGATACGAAACTGCTTGAATTCCACTATGGAATCGTGTTCTCATTGCCCAGTGCAATGTGGATGAGAGTGAAATATGGCAGGCAATCTGGAGCGGGCGCTGGCGGTGCTCGAACTGTTGGCGAAGAACGGCGGCCGCATGACGCTTGCGACCATCGCCGACACGCTGAACATTCCGCGCAGCGGCACGCACCGTCTGCTGTCGATGCTGATCGACGAAGGTTTCGTGCGCCAGGACCAGGATCACGGCGAATACACGCTTGCGCTGAAGCTGGTGTCGCTGGGGTTGATCTATCTGTCCACGAGCGGCGTGGCCGATATCTCGCAGCCGGTGCTCGACCGGCTTGCGGAAAGCTCGGGTGAGCTGGCACGCCTTGGCGTGGTCGAGGAGGATCACATCACGTTTGTCGGCAAGGCGCAGGGCGCAAAGTCGGGCTTGCGATACGACCCGGACATGGGCAGCCAGCCACCGCTGCATTGCACGGCGAGCGGACAGGCGTGGCTGTCGACGCTCTCAGACGAACGCGCTATCGAACTGGTGTCGAAGCAGGGCGGACTCGGTCCGAAATCGGCCAACGCGCCGCGTGCGCCGAAGACCATCCAGCAGTTCCTGAAGGACCTGAACGTTGCACGGCAACGCGGCTACGGGGTGGCGATCGAAACGTACGAGGCGGGGATGACGTCGATTGCCGCGCCTGTGCGCAATCCGGTGACCAATGAGGTCGTAGGTGTAGTGAGTCTAGCGGGGCCGACGAGCCGGCTGCCGGAGTCGCGTCTGAAAGAACTCGCGCCGTCGCTGTTGAGTGCTGCGGCCGATATGGGCGCAGCGACGCTCAGTTCACCGCTTTTCAAGCCAGCAGGAACGGTTGGCGGGACGCCGGAGGCGAAGAGGCCGAGGCGGGCGAAGGCTAACGCTTAAGTCGCGCGCAGATAGTCACAGCTTGATAGCGAATACGTCGTTTCAGTATCCGCTGGGGACCAACGGCACGGTCCACGACTGGTCAGTGACGCCGACACGCTATGGAACGCGTTAGAGACGGCGCATCATAAGGCCAGTCTGCCAGGCCAGCTTGTAATCCCGATGGAATCCTTCGCACGCGCGGTCGAGACCGTGCTGAAGAACAGCGACCTGAGAGACGCGCGAGGCTATTGTCCGGATCAGGTGCTGTGGGAACATGCGGTGAGGCATTGCGGTTGCGGTTACGTCCAGTCACGTCATGCAACCGGACGCGTCCTCGTCGCCGCTGGGTAACTGCGGTCGCCGGCGCAACCAGCGTTCCCCATTCTCACCCTTGACGAGAGCCGGCTGACACCGGCGCTGGGCTACGTCTTCAGGCGCAGCTGGCTATACCCGCACGAATCACTGATGTCCATCCTGTGGAAGTTCGAGATGGGCAACGCCTCGACGGGCGTCGTCGCCGCCCGGACCATGGGGCTTGACGTCGATCCCTATGACGGCATCGCGCCGCGGCAAGGACTTGTGGATGTGGTCCGCCTACGGGCGAGCCTTGGGTTGCCTGCCGAATTGCTGCGAGCCGCCCTGATAGATCCGGTCGGACGGCGTCGCTATAGCGAAACGTTCCGCTACTGTCGACGCTGCCTCGCCCGTCGCTACCATAGTGTTGTGCATCAGCTTGAGAAGCTGGACCTGTGGTGGCTCTCACTTCACCTGATCGCGCCAGTAGTACTTTTGCTTCCAGCCGAGCAGGCGCTTGAGCTTCTCGTTGCTCAGCAGTGTCTCGAACTCGCCGAGCTGCTTCTTCACCGGCACTTCTGGATAGAACCGCTTCAGCAGTTCCGCGGTCGGCAGATCGGAAGATACGTCGTCGGCGGCGATATTCATCACCTCGAAGCCGAGGCCGTCTTTCTCTATACCCAGACGCGCCGCTTCGGCGAGATCGCGGCCATCGATGTAACTCCAGGCAATGCGCTTGCGCAGCGACGGGTCCTTGTTCCACTGCGTAAACTTCGCATAGTCTTCCGGGTCCAGCACGTTGCCGATCCGGAAGCAGTACAGGTCCGCGCCGGTGCGCGCGTGAAACGCCTTCGCGGTCACTTCGTTGATGACCTTCGACGTCGCATAACTATCCATCGGGTCGACGGGATACTGCTCGTCGAGCGGGAAGTACTGCGGATTGCGGTGCCGGTGCGCAAACACTACGCCATAGGTGGTTTCGCTCGATGCAACGATCACCTTGCGGATGCCAAGCTTCGACGCGGCGTCCAGAATGTTGTAGGTCCCCATCACGTTGATGCGGAACACCTCGTTGTCGGTGGTGACCATGATGCGCGGGATCGCCGCGAAATGGACGATCGCGTCGATCGGCTTCGGCTCGAGGTCGGGCACGAATTCGGTTGGCGCGGTGCTCGACGCGAGCGCGTTGAACACCTGGCCTGCATCGGTGATATCGGTGATCAGCGTGCGCGCGGTGCGCTTGGGCATCGGCACGCGGTCGAGGTTCAGCACTTCGTAGCCGTGCTCGACAAGGTTTTCGACTACCCATTTACCGGCGAGTCCGCTGCCGCCGGTCACAATCACTCGCTTTGTCATACGGTTTGCTCCTGGAAGAATGTCAAAAGGGGCCGGATGCGTGGCGTGTGCCTGGCCGGCGGACCTTGCCAAGAGCTTAATGAATCTGTGCGGCACATTTCTGTGACGGACGTCATAGTCGGCATCTCTGTGCCGGTTCAATGCGTGATTTGCGGGTGCCGTGCCATTGTTGGACAGTTCTTTTCGCCCGTTCTTGTCTGGCGCGGCATGGCACTCACACATCAATCGCACTGCAGCAATCGCTTATTCCGGGACAACCCCAATAGGTTTGTATGACGCGCGTCACAGTTTTGCGGCGCGCTCTCAACCTATGATCGTCCACGATGTCGAGCCCTCGCATCGTAGGGGGCCCGCTGTGCTGTCGACGCGCGACACCAAGGAGACCATCCGTTGAAAGCCCTTTCTTCGAAAACCGACGTGCCCGCTTTGCCGATGCCGCTCGCGCTGCTGCGTTCTTGTGTCAGGGTGCGCGAATTCAACATCTTCGCAGTGTTGATTCTGGTCGGCGTGCTGATCAGTCTGTTCTCGCCATACTTTCTGACCACCAACAATCTGATGGGCGTATTCCGCTCGTTTTCGCTAACGGCGATCATGGCGATCGGCATGATGCTGGTGATCATCACGGGCGGCATCGATCTGTCGGTCGGTTCGGTGATGGGGCTGTCGTCGCTGGTGACGGCGCTGTCGTTTCAGCACGGCTACGGCGCGGTAGCAGCCGTAGCCGCGGGACTCGCGACGGGCGTCGCGGTCGGCGCGCTGAATGGCTTTCTTGTCACACGTGTCCAGTTGCCGCCATTTATCGCGACGCTTGGCACGTTGTCGATCGGCCGCGGCCTGATGTACATCATCACCAAAGGTGTCCCCGTCACGCCGGATGTGCCTGACAGTTTCACTTTCCTCGGCCAGGGTTATCTCGGCTTTATCCCGTTCCCTGTCGTGGTGATGGGACTGCTTGCCGTGTGCTTTTCGATCGTGATGCGGCGCACGCGCTTTGGCCGTCATGTGTATGCGACTGGCGGTAACGAAAACGCTGCGCTGCTGAGCGGCGTACGTACAGCGCGCGTCAAGTTCATCGTCTATGTGCTATCCGGCGCGATCGCGGCGCTGGCCGGTGTCATCGCGTTTTCGCGCTTCGTGTCGGCCGAGCCGGCCGCGGGCTTCGGCGCGGAACTCGACGTGATCGCGGCCGCCGCGATCGGCGGCGCGAGTCTGTCCGGCGGTGTCGGCAGCGTCGAAGGCGCGTCATCGGCGCGGCGCTGGCGGGCATCATCACGAATGGCGTGGTGCTTCTCAACATCGACACCTATGCGCAGCAAACCATCACCGGCTGCGTCATCCTGATTGCAGTGAGCATCGATATCTGGCGGCTGCGCTTCAAAGGGCGCTAAGCCTGCAGGCGAGGTCTGGCGTGTGCGCCAGGCCGTCTTGTGACTTTTCAAATTCCTAAAAACCGACGCTTTCTGGAGACGACATCATGCAACGAACCCTGACTCGCGCGGCCCGTACGCGCCGCCTGAACGCATTGTTCGCGGTGTCGGCCGTAGCGGCGCTCTGTGCGCTCTTGGCCGGTAACGCCCACGCGAAAGACGCGAAGGATATTTCGGTCGCGGTGATTCCGAAAGTCGCGGTGCCGTTCTTCGACGATTGCAATAACGGCGCGAAGGCTGCTGCGGACAAGCTGTCGGTCAATTACCAATGGGTGGTGCCGCAGAACACCCAGGGTTCGACACAGGTGCAGATTATCGAAGACCTGATTTCGAAGCACGTCGACGGCATTGCGATTTCGGTGAACGAGCCGAAGTCGGTCGAAAGCGTGATGAAGCGCGCGGAAAAGAGCGGCATCAAGGTGCTGACCTACGATTCGGATTCGCCCAATAGTGGCCGCTCCATGTATATCGGCACGAGCAACGAATCGGCGGGCGAGACGATGGCCGAGACGATGGGCAAGGCATTGAACGGTCAGGGCGATGTCGCGATCGTCACCGGGCAACTGGGCGCGGTGAATCTGAACGAGCGCATCGCTGGCATCAAGAAGGGCCTCGCCAGGTATCCGGGTATCAAGGTCGTCGAAACGCAGGGCACTGACGACGATCTGGCGCGCGGCGTGTCCGTGGTCGAGACCACGCTGCGCGCACATCCGCAACTCAAGGGCATTTTCGGTGTCAGCCAGGTCGGCGGGCCGGCGGTCGCAAAGGTATTGAATACCAAGGAGTTCGGCGCGATGAAGGGCAAGCTCGAAGTGATCGCGTTCGACGATCTGCCTGACACCGTGAAGGGCGTCCGCGATGGCTCGATCCAGGCAATCATGGTGCAGCGCCCCGTGACCATGGGCAAGCTGGCTGTCGAACATCTGGTTTCGCAGATCCAGGGCAGCGAGAAGCAGGCGAGCGATATCGACACGGGCGTGACCGTGGTGACGAAGAACAATCTCGGCAGCTATACCAAGTAACGGCAGGAGGGAACTGCGCCACGAAGCCGCGTGGGCCGCCCGCGCGGCAAGCACCATCCGCCAAGCCACCAGTCAGGACCGCCGATGACCCCTTTTCTCGAAGTGCGCGAGATCTCGAAGACGTTTCCCGGCGTGCGCGCGTTGAACCGCGTCACGCTGGAGATCGCACGTGGCGAAGTGCTGGCGCTGGCGGGTGAAAACGGCGCGGGCAAGAGCACGTTGATGAAGATTCTCACCGGCGTGCTCGAACCGGACGCCGGCGGCGAAATCCGCATTGAAGGCGAGCCGGTGACCTTGCGCGACGGCAATCATGCGCGTGCGCTGGGCATCGGCATCATTTATCAGGAACTGTCGGTCGTCGAAAACCTGAGCGTCGCCGAGAACATCTTTCTCGCGCGCGAGCCGCTCACGCGGCTCGGCATGATCGACAGTGCGCGGATGAACGACGCGGCGCGCACCCTGCTCGAGACGATCGGCATGCGTGTCGATCCGCGCGAACAGGTCAGCCGCCTGAGCGTCGGGCAGAAACAGATGGTTGAAATCGCCAAGGCGATCTCATGCGATTCGAAGATCATCATCATGGACGAGCCGACTGCGTCGCTGAGCCACCACGAAACGCGCATTTTGCTTGACCTGATCAAGCGGCTGCGGTTGCAGAACATCGGCATTGTCTATATTTCGCATAGGCTCGAAGAGCTGTTTGAACTGGCGGACCGCGTGACCGTGCTGCGCGACGGCGCAACCGTCGGCAGTGCGCCGATGGCGGAGATTACCCGCGAGTGGCTGGTGCGCAAGATGGTCGATCGCGATCTGAACGAACTGTATGCGGTGTCGGCGTCGCATGCGACACGCGAGGTCGTACTCGAAGTGCGCAATCTGGCGTTGCGCGCACGCAATCACGCGCCGGGCCGCATTCGCGACATCAGCTTCGCTGTGCATCGCGGCGAGATTCTAGGTATTGCGGGGCTGGTCGGCTCGGGGCGCACTGAGATCATGGAAATGATCTTCGGGATGCGGCCGAAAAGCGGCGACCTGCTGATTGCCGGCAAATGCGTGACCATCGAAAGTCCACACGATGCGATCGCCAACGGCATCGGCTTCGTCACGGAAGACCGCAAGGGGCAGGGCCTGATAGCCGGCATGAGCGTGCGCGAGAATTTCAGCCTGACGCACCTCGAAACCTACTCGCCGTTTCAGTTCGTGCGGCGCGCGGCCGAAGACGAACATTGCCGCGAATACGTGCGCAAGCTCGGCGTCAAAACGCCGACCATCGAGCAGAAAGTGATCAACCTGAGCGGTGGCAATCAGCAGAAAGTCGTGCTCGCGAAGTGGGTTGCACGCCATCCGCGCGTGCTGATCGTCGACGAGCCGACCCGCGGTATCGATATCGGCGCGAAAGCGGAAGTGCATGCTCTGCTTGGCCGGCTTGCCGCGCAAGGCATTGCGATCATCGCGATCTCGTCGGACCTGCAGGAAGTGCTGGCGATCAGCGACCGTATTCTGGTGGTGCGCGAAGGGCGGCTGAACGGTACCTTTGAGCGCGCAGACGCAACCCAGGAGCGAGTAATGGCGGCGGCAACCGCATAACGTCCTGCCGCAAGTCGGTTTTTTCAACACGGAGCTTCAATCGAGATGGCCACGATAGTCGTAGTGCACACCGGTCCGGTGACGGTTCAGCCGTTGAAGGATCAATTCGCCGCGCAACTACCCGATGTGCGGATGATCAATATCGTCGACGACAGCCTGCTTAACGACGTACGCAGCGCCGGGCACCTGACGCCCGAAGTAACGGGCCGGTTGTACTCGTATATGTCGAACGCGCAGGCGATGGGCGCGGACTTTATTCTGAACGCGTGCTCGTCGGTCGGCGAAGCGGTCGATACGTTGCGCGGCATGATCCGTACGCCGATCATCAAGATCGACGAAACCATGGCGCAGGAAGCGAGCCGACTCGGCACGCGGATCGGTGTGGTGGCTACCGTGAAAACCACACTCGAGCCGACCGTGCGGCTGATCCGCAAAAAAGCCGCCGAAGCGGGCCGCGAGATCAGTGTGGTCGAGCGCGTCGCCGAAGAAGCGTTCGCCGCCCTCCTGGCCGGCGACGCGGAGCGTCACGACGAAGTGCTCAGGCACACCATCGTCGCGCTTGCCGACGAAGTGGACGTGGTGGTGCTCGCGCAAGTGTCGATGGCGCGGCTCGTACCGTCGCTCGGCCAGACGCGCGTGCCGGTGCTGTCCAGCCCGCAAAGCGGCGTGGCGACCGTCAAGGCCGCGCTGTCAGGTGCGCATTAAGCGTACGAACGGCGCCTAGTAGGCATGATGGGCCGGCTGCGCGCGGTTGGTTACGGGCTGCGCGGTGCCCTCGGCGGCGGGCGCCGCTGTCATGCCCGGCAAGAAATGCGCGACGAACGCCTTTGTCAGTACGACCTTGCGTTCGTGAATGTCGACCAGGCCTTCGGCTTTCAGATCGCTGAAGTGGCGGTTCACCGATTCGCGCGATGTGCCGATAAATTCCCCCAACTTGTCCTGCGCGATCGACAGATCGATCAATACGGCGCCGCTCGCGCCCTCATGCACGAACGGTGCGCCGATCTGGTTGGCGAACATCGCGAGAATATTGATGAGCCGCTTGCGCACGTCGTGCAGCGACAGATTCTCGATCAGCTTTTGCGCTTCCTGCCAGCGCTGGTGATGGCTGCGCAACACGAACTGGTTGATCACGTGGTAGCGCCTGAGCAGGTCTTTGAAGTCCGCCTTACGAATATAGCAAATACGGCTTGCGGCGAGTGTCTCTGCATAGTGCGAGTAGCTCGCTTCGTTGAGCACGTCGCCGTCGCCGAAGATCATGCCGGCCTTGATAAACGACAGCGTGATTTCCTGGCCTTCCTCGGTGAGCCGATAGAGCCGCACGTGGCCGACCTTCAGCAGGTACACGTATTCGCTTTGCTCCTCAGGACGATAGATCAGTGCGTTCTTGCGCAGGCTGCGGTGATCGCTGAAGGCCGGCATCACCTCTTCGAGGCAGTTGCGTTCGATCAGCGCGAGAAGCTCGCTTTTTCCGACAAACCACATCGCTTGTCTCCTTGTGTCATGCCGGCATTGCTGCAAAGGCAGAGATGAAGCCGCGACGCGCCGGCGCCTGATTGCCAGATATTCTAACCAGCATATTGTCGCGCCGCTGAGCTTTGCGCGCGGACGCGTGCGGCGTAAGCGATATGTCAGGCATGCCGTGGCCCGATCTGGCGGCGCTCGAGAGTGAAACGCACCCATTGGCTTGATGCGACGCGACGCCAGTCCCAACGACGACCATAGGAGCACGCTTCACTTTCGACCTCCAGCAACTTCCGCTTCGGGTCGAGCGCCGATCTCCGTCGGCGTGCGTTCGGCCAGGAAGGGACATTTGCTGGAATCAGAGCATCCATACGGCGGCTTGATGTCAGAATGCCGCCATTTGTGGTATCACAGTGCACATGCGAGCCATCAACGCTCAATGCTTTTCAGTTGACCCGGCTGCAGCACATGCTCGACCGCGATGCATCCGTTGCAGTTGCGAACATACTGGCATACGCGTGAACAATCTGGATTGTGGGATCGGGCCAGGCCTTTCCGATAGCGGTGTACCTGGCGTGCATGCTGCAACGCACAGAGAAGCGTGTCGGGCTCTTCACTGGCATAGGCGGACCGCACCAGGCCAAGGTCCGGTCTGTACCGCGTGAGGACGGTCTGATTGCTGCGTCGTTCGCGCCGTGTGACGAGGCATCGCATGATGTTGTGAAGCAGGCTGCGGATCGCGGTGCAAAAGTGATTGCTAACTCCGAGAGCCGTATCGATCCGCTTGCGCGTATTGCACCGTTGTCGCTTGTCCTGCGGGCAAACGTCTCTCCAGGTTTGCCCACGATTGTCGCGCCGTCCGTCGCACGGGTCGAAGGCCGCTTCGTTGAGATGACTCGTCGGTTTGAGACCCTCCACGGGTTGTTGACGAGACGTCAGGTCTTGTTCAAGTTTTGCATGTTGCCTTAGCTGATTGACATGCGTCAGGGTATGCGACCACGCCTTTCAATGCGCGGGCAGTTCGCCATAGGAGGCTCATATGAACAAGCAGGAAGTCATCGACGCCGTGTCGGCCAGTACAGGCTGCTGCGCATCAAGGCCAATACGCTGGTCATGTCCGGACGCTACGACCGGCTCAACACTGTGCAGGATGGTCAGGAGTGCGCTAGCCTCATTTCCGACGTTCAAGTCGTCGAGATGAAGCGTTCAGGTCATTTTCCCAACGTCGAAAAGCCGACGATCTACGTCACGTTGCTGCATGAATTTCTCGCATGCTGGTGATGAGGCGTCTACCGAAACGAGAGATGTTGAAGTTCAAAAGAGGTCCACGTGCAAGATCGGGCGTGGGTTTTCAATTCTGGGGATGCTCGACACGCGTGCGAAGACACTCGCGGTGATTCGCGAAGCCGCGAGTCGTATCGAGCCGGGAGTGACGGAAGACGACGCCGTTAAACTGACGAAGAGCCTGCTCGCGGATGTCGGGATGGCGCGCACGTGGCATTCCCTCATCGTGCGCTTTGGCGCGACTTTGGCGCGAACACGGCGAGGCCGTTGACGGAGCAGCCAGCGTCGCGCGTCGTGCTCGCGGAGAACGACCTTTTTCTTCATCGACATCGGTCCGCGTTACGGTGCATGGGAAGGCGATGCGGGCGACACCTTGCGGAGCATGCGCGTTGCGCGCGCGACGTCAAAGCGTTGCTCCATGACGTCCGTGCATTGTGGATCAACGAGGGGCGCACGGGCGCCGAACTGTGCCGGCACGCGGCCGAGGCCGCGTCGCAGGCGGG
This sequence comes from Paraburkholderia bengalensis, assembly GCF_037126505.1. Lineage (NCBI taxonomy): Bacteria > Pseudomonadati > Pseudomonadota > Betaproteobacteria > Burkholderiales > Burkholderiaceae > Paraburkholderia > Paraburkholderia bengalensis. Next base: position 36,914 of record NZ_JACFYJ010000008.1, on the reverse strand, counting down.
TTGGCTCCTCGATCCCGTCGTTGCGGGCCACCGACTTTCGGATTATCCGCATGCCGCGATTCATGCGGCTGCAGGGCGCGGAAGACTCTCGGAGGGGAGCATGGTGTTGCATCCGGAACATCAATCGCGACGATTTCGGATTGGGGACGTGATTCGTTGAATCCGCTGACTCCGGCGTTTGCCGCCAACGGTATTGCGTCGCAAAGGAATTGACCTTTCAATAATTCGGACAACAAAGTATGTTGGAAGACGTAGGCAAACCGGGCAGGTGTAATGACGCGAAAGCACTCTGCTGCTATCCGGCGTGCAATCCGAACGAACGAATCAGTTCCGCAACCAGTCGTTCGGCTTCGTCGCGATCGCGGACGTTCGTGAATCCCATCAACAGGCCGCGCCGTCCAGCGGTGCCGTTGCGCCATGTCGTGAGTGCATGCACAGCGAAGCCTGCGGCGCGGGCGCGGCTGGCCAGCACGACATCGTCAAGATCGTCACGTACGTCGACAAGAAGATGCATGCCGCCGTCCTGCAAATGGACGACGAAACCTTCGGCAGCGTAAGGCACAAGCGCTTCCGCCAGCAGCGCTCGCCGCCGTGCGTAGAGGGTTCGCATTCGCTTGATATGCCGGGAGAAATGGCCTTCGCTGATGAACTCGGCGACAGCCGCTTGCAGCAATTCTGGGCAACCGCCATGCGCGGTACGCCTGCACGCCAGTTCGAACTGCGGAACGAGGCTTTGCGCGACGACCACATACGAAAGCCGCAACCCCGGATACAGCACCTTGCTGAGCGTGCCGCAATAGATCACCCGTCCGCCGGAATCCATGCTCTTCAGCGCGGGCAATGGATGACCGCGATACCGGTACTCGCCGTCGTAGTCATCTTCGACGATCCACGCGTCGCGCTCGCCCGCCCAATCGAGAAGTTCGACGCGACGCTGTAACGGCAACGCGACGCCTGTCGGACTCTGATGCGACGGCGTGACGACGGCTAGCCGCGCGGTCGGAAAATGCGCACGTCCGAACGCGACGTCGATGCCGTGTTGATCCACGGGCACATCGCAAACCGGCAGGCCGAGCCGTTTCAGCGTTTGCGCAGCGGGCGGATAGCCAGGAAGCTCGACCCAGGCGCTGTCACGCGCAAGGCCGAGTGCATCGACCGTCAACGCAAGGCTCGCGGTATAGGCCGGCAGGATGAAGACCTGGCCCGCATCCGCGTCGATTCCGCGCGAGCGATGCAGATAGGCCGCGAGCGCCTCGCGCAACGGCATGTAACCGGCGGGCTTGGGTTTGATGAGCGATCCCGCCTTGCGAACCTGCCGCGCCATCAGTCCTGCCCAGAGCTTCCTCGGGAATTCGTCGAGCGCGGGCAGCCCCAATTGAAACGGTGCCGGACTGTCGCCATCCACTTCGATGATGTGCTCGAGCGCACCCGGCGCCGCCAGTGGGGATGCGCCGACTGCCGCTTGCTTCGCGCGAGCGGGTTGCGCGGGGGCCGCGTCCTCCGAAACGAATGTCCCCGCTGGACCACGGGCAACAAGGTAGCCCTCTCCGAGCAGGCGGTCGTAGGCGACCTGAACGGTGCCGCGAGCCACGCCCAGTTCGGTCGCCAACGCTCGCAGGGAGGACACCTTCTGGCCCGGATTGAGTTGCCCCTGCTCGATCATCGCGCGAAACCGCGCGTAGATCTGTTCATGGATGGGTGGAGCGCCGGGTGTCGCCCGGCCCGTTGGTTGTGTCATGGCCTGGTCTGAAGCAGGAAAAATGGCCCTGTTGGCTGGGCCATCGAACGACGACACTGAAGCCTACACCAACGCCTCCCGATCGGCATCATGACTGACACCCTGACCCTCCGACATGCCGAAACAGATGCCGATGTGATGGCCTGTTTCGATGTCATGCATCAACTGCGTCCCCAATTGCATTCGCCCGAGGACCTCCTCGCTCGCGTCGCGCTGCAAGGCGCCCAGGGCTATCGGCTGCTGGGCCTTTGGGAAAACGGCAAGGCCGTTGCGCTGGCCGGCTACCGTCGCATCGACAACCTGATTCACGGCCGCTTCATCTATGTCGACGACCTCATCACAGACGAGGCGGGACGCGGCCTTGGCCACGGCGAACGCCTGCTCGCCGAACTCTGCACGCTGGGTCGCGCGGACGACTGCCAGCGTCTCGTGCTCGATACCGCACTCGCCAACGCGCTCGCGCAACGCTTCTATTTCCGCTGCGGCCTGCTTGCTCGCGGCCTTCACTTCAGTATGGAGCTGGCATGAACAGCCTCAAGGTCTTGCTGCTCGAGTGCAGCCCCCGGCGCGACCACTCGACGAGCCGGCACTTCACCCGTCAATTGCTGCCTGCCATGGCCGGGCGTCTGGGGCGGGGCATTCAGATCACGCGGCGCGATCTTGGCACGCAGCCGCTGCCGCCCATCACGGAAGCGCACGCGGAATCGCTCGTGCTGCCTGGTAACGTCGCGAAAGAGCGGTTCGGCGAGGCGCTTGCCGTATCGGACGAACTGATTCGTGAACTGGATCAGGCGGACATGCTCTGGATCTCGACGCCCGTGCACAACTTTACGGTGCCTGCCGTGCTCAAGAACTGGATCGATCACGTGGTGCGTATCGACGTGACGTTCGCGGCGGGCGCGAACGGCAAGGTCGGCTTGCTGCGCGATCGCCCCACCTTTGTTGCCGTGACCGCCGGCGGCGCGATGTTCCGCGAACCAGCCTATCAGCCGGACTTCTTTCGACCTTACCTGTCCGCGGTGCTCGGCGTGATCGGACTCAAAGATGTCACGTTCATGCATGCGGCTGGCCTCGTATCGACGGACGAACCGCTCGCGCTCGTCGAGGCAAAGGCTGCGCAGTGGTTGCGCGACAACCCGCAGCGCCACCCGTCATCCGAATCCAGCACTTCTTTCATCGCTTAACCATTACTTTCTTGAGATCGCCATGAATGCACCTCGTCTCGCGTGGAGCACGCTCGCTCCCGTCCCGTTCAAGTCGCTGTATGCCGTCAGCCAGTCGCTGGCCGAATCGACACTTGGCAGCAAGTTGATCGAACTCGTGCAGACGCGCGTGTCGCAAATCAACGGCTGCGCCTACTGTCTCGACATGCATGCGCGCGAACTGCGCAAGGGCGGTGAATCGTGGCAGCGTCTGAACGTGCTGTCGGCGTGGCGTGAGACCCACTTCTTCACCGCGAAAGAGCAGGCCGCGCTGGCGTGGGCCGAATCCTTGACATGCCTTCCTGAGGGTCATGTGGATCGTGAAGTCGAATATCAGGCATTGCGCGAGCACTTTAACGACGGCGAAATCGTCGAGTTGACGTGGACAGTCGCCGTCATCAACGCGTGGAACCGTATGGCGATTGGCATGCATCAGCCTGTCGACGCAGACCCCATCGACTGACAGCGCTAAAGCGAGGCATGGCGGTGCGAAGCGGCGAGCGCGACATGTATTCAAACGCCGTACGCCGCCTTACAAACGAATCTTCCATTTCGCCGAAGAAGGGCCATGTTTTTATCTTGCGTTTTCGTTGCGAGCGCGGGGCTTACCGGCCCTCTGACGATTCTCAGGTGCCTCTGCCGCCTCGAACGCCACCCGCGGTGTGTGCCGCCTCCCATTTAATTGCGTCGGTTTTCATGTAGCCAACGTAGCTGCAGGTTCCAAAACCTGTCCTATTGAAGGAGTCAAATCTTGAAGACACGAATCATCCTTTCGGCAGCGTGCGCAGTTGCGCTTTTTCTGGCGGGGTTGGCGCGCGCTGAAGGCACGTCGGCTCAAGAGAATGCGGGACCCGCCGCAACCACGTCCACGTCCCGCACCACCGAGTACGGCGGCAGCGTATCCGGAACGACCACGGCGATGGGCAAGGCACTGCCCGCCAGCTGCGGACATCTGACCCGGTGCAACCCAAATTCGGGCCACTGAACGACCGGTTGCGGGTGAACGCGTGAAAGTTCTGCAACGATCGACGATGCAGAACGACTCATGAAGATCGTTGCCATTGGCGGCACCGGCCTGATCGGCTGCAAGACGGTCGCTATCCCGCGTCAGACTGATCACGATGTTGTCGCTGCTTCGCCCAGGAGCGGCGTCAACACCATCACTGGCGAAGGGTTTAAAGCGTGCCTGACGGACGCGCAGGTGATCGTCGACCTGTCCAATTCGCCCGCGTTCGGTGCCGGAGTTCTTCAAAACCCCGGCCCGCGGCCTTCGCACAGCCGAGGCGGAGACGGGCGTCCGGCACGATGCCGCGCCATCCATAGTCGGTACTGATCGCACGGCGCAGAACGGCTACTTTCGCGCGAAGGTCGCGCAGGAGACGCTGATGGATCTTTCGGCGGTCGAAGCGCCGTCCGCCCTTGCCGCCGATTCCGGCGCGACGTTCAATACGCCATTCAATGGTCCTTTTGAAGACTGGACAGTCCGGATCGAATCCGGGTTTTCATGCTGTAGCACTACAGGTCGCTCGAGTTCACCCACACCTTTTGATGTCGCCGCAGTGGGCTGATCTGGCGCAGTATGTCGCCACCTATGGGAACAGTGAGAGCGTCGGTAGCGAGTCGAGAGTGTCAACAGCCCACGGGCAGGTCATGGGCCGATGCCACCGTACGTTTGTGGATGGAAGAAGCCGTCGCCTTGCGTGGATTCAAACCCCCAAGGATGAGCGTCCACTTAGCTATTCCAGCCGCGTCGATAAGAATGCAGGAGGGCATCGCCTCCGTTCTCCGCATAGCCAACCAATGATCCGTGTTTGCCCAACTCCACCGTGAAAATGGCCGAAGAGCCCGTCCACCTCGTTCCGTGGCCGTCGTGGGGCGATCGCCGTCGGCAAAGACCAACAACGTGCCATCCTCGACGCCGCGCGAATGGCCGTTCTCGTTTTGTGACCAGCCATAGCCTCCCATCGGGTCCGAGTGGCTGTTCCGGGTCGGGAGTACGCACTGCCGACGGGCTGCTTTCCGGGCGCTGAATTCCAGTGACCGCTTTAGAGCGATGACTTCGATAAATCGCATCCACTTCGCGCGCGCGTTGAGCCGTAGAGACCGGCGAGAGTGACATTAACCGGAACAACCAGCTAAATAAGCGGTAATCACCTATTCCAGCCGTGACATTCTTTTAGCGCGCAGACGACCGTACACTGGAGCCAGGAATCGGCGTCGAAGGAACGCCAGCGCCCCTATGATTCAATTCCGAACGTTTTTCTATGTGCCGACATCCTTCCAAAACGCGCAGGTGATGGTTGACTCGTCACCTTGTACCCGTCGCCAGCTGGACACTACGCCAACGGAGTGACAGCAATCTTTATCGAGCGCAATGAATACAACTCTCATCTACCGTAGCCCTAACGGTGATCATTGGATGCTGTGCTCGGAAGAGGAACAGGCGCGGTTCGTCCGACACGTGGCGAACGCCGCATCGGGCGGGGCTGTATCTGACGTGTCCGTAGAAGCGTTTCTCGGCACGGCAGGCGACAGGCATCAAGGACCGCAGCACGACGCACTACGCGAACTGCTCTCTGCCAGAACCCGGGTGTCCAGCGCGCCATATCCTGATCAACACCTGGAGTCGAACGTCCAGGCAGACTCTTTGTTGCTTAGCGTCGTTCAGGTCCGAACCTTTGCGCAAACGCGCCGACTTACCGGCGCAAGTGGATTTCTTTTCGCTCGGGAAGAACACCTCTTCCTGGTAACGAGCCGCCACGTGATGGCTGACGCGTCGAGTCAGCACTATCCCGATCGCCTTGAGATCGAGATGCACGTTGACCCCAGCAACCTGGGCGCGTCAGTGTGGATTTCATTACCTTTATACGTCGAGGGGATGAGCCTGTGGCGTCAGGCAGCTGATAGGGGCGGCGAGATCGACGTCGCTCTTCTGGAAATTCCGCGCGCACAACTACCGCGCGGCGCCGTCTTCCGTGCTTTCCGTCCCGGGCACATCGTGACGTCTGGGGATTCCGTCCGGATCGGCGCATCAGTACTGATCGTCGGATTTCCTCTAAGTTTCCACGACTCTTTGCATCACTTACCGGTGGTAAGGCACGGCGTCGTCGCGTCCACCTTCGGCCTGCGTTTCCAGGGCAAAGGATGTTTCATCACCGATGCACGGACACATCGAGGGACAAGTGGTGCGCCCGTGGTCATCCACCCGTCGTCGATGAGCACGAGCGTGCAGCCGGACGAGCTTTCCTGGGGGCTTCTTGGCGTTCATTCGACCGCGTTTGACATGGGCACGCGTGATTTGCAGGTCGACGAAAGCCTCGGCTTGAACTGTGCATGGTACGCCGACGTCCTGACGAGCCTTAGCGAGGATTGTGGAAAGCCCTGATCGTTTCGGTCGACTTTGAGAAGCCGACCCTCCCTCGTGTCTCCGAACGCCGCTTCCTTAGGCGCACGCCACCGGCGCCAGGAAGCAAGTGATTGCGACGTCAGACGTTGCGACATGAGTGCGAGAAGCCGTCAAACCTGCATTGCCACCGTGTCATCGGCCGGATCGTTGGAGTGCCTGTCGATAAATCGATGTGCTTGCCGCTCTGCATAGAGAAACGCGGCCTCTGTCGAGAGGAAGGTGACGTTTTCAGGAAGGCTCGCCACTGCGGTCGACAAAGGCGCCGAGCCAAGGACTATCTACGAAACAGAATACCGGCCGCGTAAGCCAGCCGGTGTCAGCGACCGTTTGACTCTGACGTCAATCGTGAATCCGCGATACGGCAAGCAGGATTGACTTTCCATGATGGCTCCTGATCCATGTCGATTGAAGGACGAGATATATGTACAGCGTATTACGCATGCCCATTGTTGAAGCAAACACAAACGGGCTGCAGAAAGTTGCGTGGCAGGTTGCGAGCGATTCATCAGAAACCCACCAAGGAAGTCGGAGGGGTGGAGAACACAGGTGCTACTGCTCAGTCACCTTGCGGCCCCGTCAGGACATCGACTGCAGCCTGCCCGGCAATTTCCGCGACCAGATAAGCCCAACGTTCCGTGAAAGGACCATGGCGAACCTTGATGAGCGCACCGTCCAGATTGTCGGCGCCGATGTTGTGCCCCGTTATCTGGAAAGTGACGCTGTAAAGGTCGCGCTCAACTGGCGTCAACGTTACGTGGATGTCGAAGCCGCGATATGGGATCACTCGAAACATGAGCGCCTCCGCGCGCAATGCGCCGGGGAAGAGGATGGGGTTCAATACTGCCGCCTATTCGCCGGGGCCGGCGTGAAGCAGTCGTCGATGAATTTACTTGCTGTATGCTGGGCATACGTCAATGCAGCATCACGCGTCAGGAATCTGGATGGCTCCGTCACGCTTTCGACCGGTCTCGCCAAACCTTCTGGTGGAACGATCACCCACGAAGCTGCATACCGCAGACGACCCTCCTTCCAATCTGATTCGCTGGGTCTGATCAAGACGTCGATCGTGTACCCACGATATGACGTAGAAATCTGCTTTTCCATGATCGCTCCCTTTCACGCCGGGAGTGGCATGTGAAACCACTATACGCGCAATAGCCGGTACGATGCGTCTTTTACAAACGCCCGCGCGAGAGTCGTTCTTCGAGTGCACGCTCGTCATCGTTTGTTCGGTGCCGCCCGATCGAAGCTCATCACTCTTCGCGCCATTCCGGATACGATGGAAGTGCTTCGTGCCGCGATAACTGCCCCGTTATCACGGTAATGACGTTCGGGAGGATGGGTAGTCTGACCCGTAGTCGACCCTGTCCTGCCCTCGGAGAATGCGACGTTCACGGCCACTCCAGGGTGATTCGAGACAGATGCGCCTGCGGAACGTCTACGAAGCCGCGAACGTCCAGTCGGCGGCTGGCAAACTGCGCGCGAAACCTACATCATTGCCAACGGGTGTCATTGGATGCCGCAAGCGCAATGTTTGCGGCGGTTATCTCGAACGAGGAGACTACCGTGACCCTTCTGGCTGAGGAAGAATCCGCACTGGCGCTCGCGAATCGCCATATGCAGGAAGCACTGCAGCGAATTGCGCTGCAGGAAAAACGCGTGGAGGGCCGTCAGGCCAACGGCGAAGACATTGATACAAGAGCAAACTTTTCGAAAATATGTCGCCTGGACAACCAAAGAATGGTTCGTCCGTGACGGACACTCAGCCGCGGGGAGCGAGAGACCGCGGATCGCAAAGAGAAACCGTCAACGCGGCATGGCGCGTCCGTAGAACCGGGGCACTGCCTTCGGTGACGCGGTAACGAACTTCATCGGGCTGCGGGCAGAGTCATAGAGGTTCTTCATGCGACGCAGAGGGGCCGACATATTCATAGTGCGCCGTGTTGACGTGAGAAATGCGAACTTCCACAGGCATCTGATGATACGAATACGCGACACGTCTGATTTCGAGCAAAGGCGTGTTGCGGGGCACGTCAAGCAGATCGCTTTCAACTTCGCTCGCCACCGCCACACGTAGACGTTCTTCGGTGCCAACGACGTTGATATGAAACGCGTCCTGGTAGAAGTTGTATAGCGTGCTGGGCCGCTCGCGCAGTGCCGCTTCTGTCAGGCCCGGAAAACGCGCCTCCGGAACAGCGATATTGTCGATCATCACCGTTGCGCCATGCAGCGCAAGCCGGTTGACGAACATGAAGATGCGCGCATTCGGCTCGATGCCGAGCATCGCGGCAATCTCGCGCGTTGCCTTGCCCTTCTTGAAGGACACGAGGCTCACGGTCGGATAGGTCTTGTCGCCGTCCTGGCGCACCACGCGGAAGAAGCGGAAAAAGTGCCGGTCGCGCTGATGCTGCGCGACGAACGTGCCGAGCCCCTGATGACGCACGAGGATATTTTCAGCGACGAGTTCGTCGATCGCCTTGCGCAACGTGCCGATCGACACGCCGAAACGTTCGGCCAGCCGTTTCTCCGACGGTATGACTTCGCCACCTTTCCACTCCTGCGTCGAAAGCGCGGCGAGCATCGCATTCTTTACTTCCTTGTAGCGCGTGCCGCCGATCGTGGGCTTGCCCATGACGCTGTTCGCGTGGTCCGGCCCGATGGTCACCGTGTTCATGGCTGTGTCCTCTTCTTTCCTGTTGCTGTGCGTCGTTATGGTACGCATTCTACCTCATCCCTGTCATCTTACACATATAGATGATATGGTTGACATATAGATGAGTGCGTCCTAAGATGCACTCCATGCTGACCACCTGACACCCCTGTCAACGCAACTGGAGACACCCACAATGAGCCACGCAGCTGGAGCATCGCAACAGACAGAAAACGCGCAGTCGCGCAGGACGATTCATATCGTGCTGCACGAGGCCAAGGACACCGTCGGTGTCGCGGTAGTGGAGGGCATCAAGGCAGGCACCAAGCTCAACGCCTGGATCATGGACGACGACGAGGTCATCACAGTCGCGGCGAAGCAGGACATTCCGATTGGCCACAAGGTCGCGCTCAAGGACATGGCCGTCGGCGACACGGTCTACAAGTACGGCGTCGATATCGGCAAGGTGGTGGCGACGATCACGGCGGGCGAGCACGCTCACGTGCACAACATCAAGACCAAGCGCTGGTAAGCCGACGCAGGACTGTGCGGATCGCCGCCCTGTCAGCGGAGCGGACGGACGCGTCTTGCAGACGACCATTCCTTGAACACACCAGACTGAAGAGACCCGAACATGAGCGTGATTGACCAGAACACCACATTCCGCGGCTACCGCCGCACGAACGGACGCGTTGGCGTGCGTAACCATGTGATCATCCTGCCCGTCGACGACCTGTCGAATGCCGCCGCACAGGCCGTCGAGAACAACATCAAAGGCACGATGGCGCTGCCTCATCCATATGGCCGCCTGCAGTTCGGCGCCGACCTCGATCTGCATTTCCGCACGCTGATCGGCGCGGGCTGTAACCCGAACGTCGCGGGCGTCGTGGTGATCGGCATCGAAGAGGGCTGGACCAAGCGCGTCGTCGACGGCATTGCGAAGTCGGGCAAGCCGGTGATGGGCTTCGGCATCGAGCTGCACGGCGACCATGACACGATCATGCGCGCATCGAAGGCCGCGAAGGAAATGGTGCAGTGGGCAAGCACGCTCGATCGCGAAGAGTGCGCGATCTCGGATCTGTGGGTATCGACCAAGTGCGGCGAGTCGGATACCACCTCGGGTTGCGGCGCGAATCCGACGGTCGGCAATGCGTTCGACAAGCTGTATGGGCTGGGCACGACGCTCGTGTTCGGTGAGACGTCGGAACTCACGGGCGGCGAGCAGCTCGTCGCGGCACGCTGCGCGAACGACCAGGTGCGCGAGCGCTTCCAGTTCATGTTCGACCGCTATCAGGACATGATCAACCGCTGGAAGACCGACGACCTGTCCGAATCGCAGCCGACCAAGGGCAACATCGCAGGCGGCCTCACGACGATCGAAGAGAAGGCGCTGGGCAATATCCAGAAGATCGGCAAGAAGTGCCGAGTCGACGGCGTGCTGGACAAGGCCGAGCCGCCGACGCATCCGGGTCTGTGGTTCATGGATTCATCTTCGGCGGCCGCCGAGATGGTGACGCTGTGCGCGGCGTCCGGCTTCGCGGTGCATTTCTTCCCGACGGGTCAGGGCAACGTGATCGGCAATCCGATCGTGCCCGTCATCAAGATCTGCGCGAACCCGCGCACGGTGCGCACGATGGGCGAGCACATCGACGTGGACGTGTCGGGCCTGCTGCAGCGCGAGCAGAACCTCGACCAGGCGGGAGACAAGCTGCTCGAGACGATGCTTGCGACGGCCAACGGCCGCTGGACGTCGGCCGAAGCACTCGGTCACCGCGAGTTCGTACTTACGCGCCTGTTCGAAAGCGCCTGATTTCGCGTGGCGTCGTCCCCATGAAGCCCGTCGGCCCGAGTTGAGTGCGTCGGGCTTCGCGAACGCAGTTTCGCTGCAGCAAGCGCGTCATTGCAAAAGCGGGCCACAGAAGCCCGGTACAAGGCGCGCGAGGCTGCCCATTTCAAGCAGCAGCGAGTGGAGGAGACACCATCTTGCGCGTGCTCAAACATCTTTATGTGCAGGTTCTGATCGGACTCGCGGCCGGCATCCTCGTCGGCTATCTCTCGCCGGATTGGGGCGTGCAGATGAAGCCCTTCGGCGACACCTTCATCCGCCTCATCAAGATGCTCATCACACTGGTGATTTTCTGCACCGTGTCGGTTGGCATCGCGCGGATGGAAAATCTCAAGCATGTTGGGCGTGTCGGCCTGAAGACGATCTTCTACTTCGAAGCTGTGACGACGGTTGCGCTCCTCATCGGTCTCGTCGTCGCGAACGTGCTGCATCCGGGCGAAGGGCTGAACATCGATCCGAAGACGCTCGATACGCAAGCCGTCAGTCATTATGTGGCTGAAGTGCACACGGCGGCATCGCAGAGCTTTCTCGATGAGATCGTGCCGAACTCCGTCATCGGCGCGTTCGCGCGGGGCAATCTGTTGCAGGTGCTGTTGTTCTCCGTGCTGTTCGGCATTGCGCTGTCCATCATGTCGCGCCGAAGCCGCTTCCTGTCGCGCGTGATCGAACAGAGCGGCGAAGCACTGATGAAGATCGTCGAGATGATCATGCGGCTCGCGCCGCTCGGCGCATTCGGCGCAATGGCGTTTACGGTCGGCAAATACGGCATCGGCACATTGCAGCAACTGGGCTTGCTGATCGTCTGCTTCTACCTGACGAGCATCCTGTTCATCGTGCTGGTGCTGGGCTCGATCTGCCGCTGGGCGGGCGTCGGGCTGTGGCCGTTGCTGCGATATCTGCGCGAGGAACTGCTGATCGTGCTCGGCACGTCGACGACGGAATCGGTCCTGCCGCGCCTGATGGAGAAGCTCGAACGCCTCGGCTGTCCACGGCCCGTCGTCGGTCTCGTGCTGCCGACAGGCTATTCGTTCAATCTGGACGGCGCGGCCATCTATCTGACGATGACGTCGCTCTTCATCGCGCAGGCCACCAACACGCATCTGTCGCTGGTGCAGCAGACCGGCCTGCTCGCGATCCTGATGGTGACATCGAAGGGCGGAGCGGGCGTGGCGGGCGCGGCGCTCGTTGCGCTGACGGCGACGCTCTCGACGCACAACATCATCCCGGTTGCAGGCATCACGCTGATCATCGGTATCGACCGCGTGCTCAACGAGGTCCGCGCGATCGTCAACCTGATCGGCAATGCCGTCGCGACCATCGTCGTCGCGCGCTGGGAAGGCGTGTTCGATGCGGAGGTCGCGCGCAGGACGCTGGCCGCGCCGCTCGCGCCACGCAGCAAAGACGACGAAGAACAAACCGCCGGCACGAGCGAGAGAACGCCGCCTGCCTACGCACGGGAGCGCTCGAATTGAGGACCGACCGCATGAAGATAATTATCAGCGAGTTCATCGACGCTAGCGCCGTCGAATCGCTTGCCAGCCATTTCGAAGTACATGCCGATGCCACGCTCGTCGATCGGCCCGACGCGTTGCGCTCGCTGCTGGACGATGCCGATGCGCTGATCGTGCGCAACCGCACACAGGTCACGCCCGCGTTGCTCGATGACGCGCCGCGCCTGATCGCCGTGGGACGTCTGGGTGTCGGGCTCGACAACATCGATCTCGCGGCGTGCGCGCAGCGTGGCGTGCAGGTGTTTCCCGCAACGGGGGCGAATGCGCGCGCGGTTGCTGAATATGTGATCGCGACCGCGTTGATGCTGTTGCGCCGTGCGTATCTGTCGAGCGCGTCGGTCGCGGCAGGCGAATGGCCGCGCGCGGCGCTGTCGTCGGGACGTGAACTCGCGGGCAGCACGATGGCCGTCATCGGCTTTGGCGCGATAGGGCAGCTCGTCGCGCGGCTGGCGCGCGCGCTCGACATGCGGGTGGTGGGCTATGATCCGCAGCAGCCCGCGAGCGCCGCGTGCTGGAGCGAGACGGGCGCGCAATGCGTCACATTCGAGCACGCGCTGCGGACAGCGGATGTGGTTTCGGTTCATGTTCCATTGATCGACGCGACGCGCAACCTGCTCGACGCCGATCGTTTATCGATGCTCAAGCCGCATGCCGCCGTGATCAACACGTCGCGGGGCGGCGTGATCGACGAAACCGCACTCGCCGAAGCGCTGCGGCAAGGGCGCCTTGGCGGCGCCGCGCTCGACGTGTTCGCCGACGAACCACTGAAGGCCGCGTCACCGCTTGCGGGTGCGCCGAACCTGATTCTGACGCCGCATATCGCAGGGCTCACCGTGCAATCGAACGAGCGTGTCAGCACGCTCGTCGCGGCGCGCGTGAAGCAGGCGCTGCTCGACCACAGACGTCACTCACAACAATCGGAAAAGATATCGACATGACACGTATTGCATCCGGCGACCTGTTCGCACTGGCCAGGCGCGCCATGCTGAACGCGGGCGCCACTACGGAAACGGCATCGGCGACGGCGCGCGCGCTCGTGTACGCGGACGAGCGCGGTCTGTCATCGCATGGCGTGTCGCGGCTGCCGATGTATATCGCGCAGTTGCGCAACGGCCGCGTGAACCCGCAGGCGAAACCAGCGATCGTCACCGCTCGCAACGCGGCTGTGCTGATCGACGCAGCGGATGGCATGGCCTTTCCCGCCTGCGAGCTTGCAATCGAAACGCTGATCGGTCACGCGCGCGAGCATGGCAGCGCCGTCGCAAGCGTCAGGCGCAGCCATCATCTGGGCGCGAGCGCGTATCACCTGGAGGCGGTCGGAAAGGCGGGCCTCGTCGGGCTCGCATTCAGCAACACGCCCGCTGCGATGCCGGCATGGGGCGGCCGTCGTCCTCTGTTCGGCACCAACCCGATGGCGGCCGTGTTCCCGCGCCGCGACGGCGAGCCGTTGATAATCGATCTGTCGCTGTCGAATGTGGCGCGCGGCAAGATCATGATCGCCGCACGCGAGGGCAAGGCGATTCCCGAGGGTTGGGCGACGACGCGTGACGGCTTGCCGACCACCGACGCCAAAGCCGCACTCGACGGCATGATGCTGCCGTTCGGCGGCGCGAAGGGCGCAATGCTCGCGCTCACGGTTGAACTCTTGGCTGCCGCGCTGGCCGGCGCGAACTTCGGTTACGAGGCCGGTTCGTTCCTGACGGAAGATGGCGAGAAGTCGCGGATCGGGCATCTGTTCTGGGCGATCGATCCTGATGCGCTGGCAGGCAATGCGGCTTATCTGTCGCGCGTCGAATGCCTTGTCGAGGTCATGCTTCACGACCCGGACGTGCGCCTGCCGGGGCAGCGACGCCTGAGTCTTGCGCAGGCAGCCGCCCGTGACGGCATCGAGATTCCCGACGCGCTGTTTGGTCAGTTGCAGGCGCTCGCTGCGTGATTGCGCAAAGCACGCGGCCGATACTTATGCCGATGCCTATGCTCCGGCGAAGTAGTTTTTGATTGCTTCCGTAAAGGCCATCCGCCCGTGCTTGACGCGTTCGAGGAGACCCACATGGCGACGAACGTCGACGCCGTCCAGCGTCATCACCGTGAGTGCCTTGTCGTTGGCAAAGTCGACGTTCGCAAGTTCCGGGACGATCGAAATGCCGAAGCCCTGACGCACGAGCGCCACGATGGCTTCGACGGAATTGAGTTCCATGGCTTCGTTGACCTGTACTTCGCATCGATCCAGCACGTCCTGCACGAGATGCCCGGTCCACGTGCTGCGATCGAAGCGCATGAAGGGCGCCTGGCGCAGAATTTCATTTTGCTCGCGAGGCAGTTCGAAGTGCGGGGCACTCGGCATGATCAGGATCATCGGCTCCGAGTAGAGCGGCGTCCACAGAAGGCTGGACGGCAGTTGCCGCGGCGACTGCGTGACGACGGCGGCATCCAGTTCGCCGACCTCGACTTTGCGCGCGAAATCGCTGGACATGCCCGCGAGCAGATGCACATCCAGGCGAGGATGATGTTGACGTATCGACCACAACGCGTCCGCAAACGCACCCATCAACGCGGACACGAGCGCGCCGACGACCACCGTTCCCGACATCTCGCCACCGCCTGCGGACGCTTCGAGCAATTCATAGCGGCGCACGATCTCTTCGATCTCGGGGATCAATGCGCGGCCGACAGGGTTGAGTACCGCCGCCCGCGCATTACGGTCGAACAGCTGGACGTCGAGGTCGCTTTCGAGCGCGCGAATCTGGAGTCCGATCGCGGCTGGCGTAAGGCCAACCTGGTTTCCCGCGGCTGCAAACGTTCCGCACCGCGCGACCGACAGGAAGATTTTCAGGGTACGGATGGATGGCATTGCTCTGGGTGCGCTGCTGAGTGCTGATCCGATCATCACATGATACGGACATAAAGTTTTATTTGGTCTCAGGAAAACCATTACTGCGTTTTTCTTTATTGAAGCCGAAAGCATAATACTTGGGGCAGTACGTGCCGCATGACGTGGCCTGAGGTCGGCATCGCGTCACAACTCAATTCCCTGCAATACGGACTGGTACGGACGAGGCCCTTTCCCGATGATTGCCTGGCTGCATGCGCAAATGGAACTCGCCAATACAGGAATCGATATCACCTCGATGTTCGCAGCGGGTGGAATCGTCACGTTGGCCTATCTGGTGTACGGCATGACGGGTTTCGGTTCTTCGATCGTCGCCATTCCGATGTTGACCCAGCTGGTTCCTCTGCGCACTGCCACGCCCGTGATGCTGGTACTCGACCTGGTTGCGGGGATGCTCGTCGGCCTGCGCAATCTGAATGCTGTCCAGGCTCGGGAGCTTGGCCGGCTTGGACCCTGGCTGTGCATCGGGCTGGTACTCGGCGTGACGGTTCTCGTGTCCGTGCCGGAAAAGCCGCTTGAACTCATTCTTGGCGTGTGCCTGTTGTGTTATTCGCTTTGGCGGGTGATGTCACGCGGGGAATTTCGAAGGATCGGCGGCGGGTGGGCGCTTCCGCTGGGTTTTTTGGGTGGTTGCCTGACGGCGGTATTCGGTACGGGCGGGCCGGTGTACACGATTTATCTGGCAGGCCGCCTGAGCGATGCCGATCAACGGCGCGCGACGATTAGTACGCTCATTACCCTGACGGCCATTGCTCGATTGCTGCTTTTCAGCATGTCGGGTCTGTATCGCAACCCGGCGGTATTGCACCTCGCAGGATGGCTGCTGCCGTGCGGCGCGGTGGGGCTCGTGATCGGCGCAAGATTGCGCAATGCGATTTCGACGGGCAGTGTGCTGATGCTGTTGTGGATTGTATTGATCATCGCAGCGCTCAGTCTGATCGTGCGATCCGCGTCCGGAATCTATTCGATTTTTTCATGAATGTGCTTTTTGCCAATTCATACTGACTTAAGAAATCTGCGGGGAGTATGTCGATGTTGTTCTAGTCATTTTGAACGAGGAATACAAATGAGTGACGCGGTATTGCACGAATGTAGTGAGACTGCTGGTGTCGCCTTAGGGAAGGACTTCAAAGCGGGCGCGAAGCGGGACGCCCACTGCAGGGACATCGTCGCGGCTTCGGCAAAGGAGCGCGCGTTCACGCTCACGCGCCGGTTCGAAAGCGCCTGACGTTATCGCGGTTATCGCGCCCTCGCACAAGCCCCATTTTCAGCATCAACGCACGAGCCGGCCCAAGGCAATTCGCCCGCAAGAGACGAGCCTTGGGACGGCGCCACAACTGGTTGGAATGCCAGCTCACGCCAGACTGGCATGTCGCTCATCGACGCCTTGCTATAGCGGGATCGATGAGACCAAGGAGACACCATGTTGCGTCGACTCACCAAGCACATCTATTTCCAGGTCCTGATCGCCATCGTGATCGGTGTCGCAATAGGACATTTCTTCCCCGCCTTTGGCCAGTCCCTGAAGCCCTTATCCGATGCGTTCATCAGGCTTGTGAAGATGATCACGCCGCCGCTGATCTTCACCACCATCGTATGCGGCGCTTCGCAGATCGGCGATATGAAGACATTGGGGCGCATCGGCGGAAAGACCTTCATCTATTTCGAAGTGGTTACGACGCTTGCACTGCTGGTCGGCATGTTGATGGTGAATCTGATCGGGCCCGGCGTCGGCATGAATCTCGAACCAGGCGCAGCGGACGTTCATGCGTTGGCGCAGTTCCAGACCGTGATGCATCACGAAGAAGGACTCGTCGGCTTTCTTCTCAACATTATCCCGTCCAGCTTTCTGAGTCCGTTCTCGTCGGGTGACATGCTGCAGATCGTCGTCATTGCGTGTCTATTTGCCGTGGGTCTGTCGTACCTCGGGGAGAAGGGCAAGCCGCTGCTGATGTTTTTCGACGGCATATCCGAAGTACTCTTCAAGATCGTCGGCTTCATCATGAAGCTCGCTCCGCTGGGCGCGTTGGGCGCGATGGGCTTTGCAGTCGGAAAGTACGGCCTGTCGGCACTGCATTCACTCGGCATGCTGCTCATTACCGTGTATGTGGCGACATTCTTCTTTCTCGTCGTCGTGCTTGGAACGATTTGCAGAATGAGCGGGTTCAGGTTGCTCAGACTGCTGAATCATCTGAAGGGCGAAATCCTGCTGGTTCTGGCTACTACCTCGTCTGAATCGGTGTTTCCGCAATTGATCCGAAAGCTGGAGGCGATGGGTTGTCCCAAGCAGGTCGTCGGGATCGTCATGCCGATGGGCTACTCGTTCAACCTCGACGGCACATGCGTGGCGCAGGTCATCTGCGCGATGTTCATCGCACAGGCTTACAACGTACCGATGTCGTGGGGCGAGCAGATCGCCCTCATGGTTCTTTCCATGATCAGCTCGAAAGGCGCGGCGGGTGTCTCCGGTGCAGGGTTCGTCACGCTTCTGGCCACGCTTACCGCGTTCAAACACATTCCGATCGAGGGTGCTGCGCTGATCCTCGGCGTCGACCGCTTCATTTCGGAGATCCGGGCCGTCACCAACATGATCGGCAATGCCGTCGCGACACTGGTTATTTCCGGCCTCGAAAAGGAACGTGACAATGCCCGTCTCGCGCACACGCTGAAACTGCGCCGTGTTCCGAGCGAGGTGTAGAAATCCTTTAGCTCAAGCCGATAATTATTCGGTTTTTCCTGGCGATGGCTTACTCAATAATGGATGCACGCAACCTTTTGGATTGCGCCACCTATATTCAAGAGACACGCCATGAATACGGACAAGCTTCACGTCAAGGTATCGAGAAGCGGAACCAGCGGAGGGTTGGTCGGCTACCAAGTGCCACGTTACGAGAGTCAAACGGTACTGGACGTCGTGACATTCATCCAGCGCCAGATGCAGCCCGATCTGGCCTACCGTTTTGCCTGTCGGGTAGGCATGTGCGGCTCCTGCGCGATGAATGTCAACGGGAAGGCGCGCTGGACATGCCGCACCCACGTCTCGAAAGTGGCTATCAATAACGAGCTCGAAATCGCACCGCTGTCGAATCTGCCAGTGATCAAAGATCTCGTTACCGACATGAGCACTTTCTTCGACAAGTGGAGCCGTGCCAAAGGGCGCTTCGCCGGCGACCACACGCGTCACGAAGACTTTGCGCCTGTGCGCCCGGATAGCGCGCAGAGAAAGGAAGCGGACGCGGGCATCGAATGTATCGGTTGCGGCGTGTGCTACTCGTCCTGCGACGTGGTCACGTGGCGCCCCGAGTATCTGGGCCCGGCTGCCCTCAATCGTGCATGGACGCTTGTCAACGACGAACGCGACGTACAAAAGATCGAACGCTTGCGCGCCGTAGCCGGCGACGCCGGCTGTCACTCGTGCCACACGCAAGGCACCTGTACTGAACGCTGCCCCAAACATCTGTCGCCGACAGCAGGCATCGCGGGCCTGAAGCGCATGACGATGAAGGCGGCGCGCGAGGGGGATCTGTGATGCATGCGATGACGCTGAGAACCCAGGCACGCCTCTGGTACTGGCAACGTCTGAGCGCAACCGTGCTTGCCTGCTGCGTATTCGTTCATCTCGCCGTGATTATCTATGCGGTGCATAGCGGATTGACTGCGTCCGCGCTGCTCGGCCGCACGCATGGGAGTATTTTCTTCGGACTCTTTTATACCGCGTTCGTGATCTCGTGCGCGATACATGTCCCTATCGGTTTGCTTCGGATCGCGGAAGAGTGGCTGAACTGGAGAGGCCGTTCCGCTTGGGCTGCGAGTGTCGCAATCTCCGCTGGCCTGGCGGTAATGGGGCTACGCGCAGTTTATGGAGTCGTCTTGTGATGCGAAAGAATGACTATCGGGCGCGTACTCACCCCGCTTACTGGGCTTTTCTTGTGCATCGGCTCTCGGGCCTGGGGCTCGCGCTCTTTCTGCCCGTTCACTTCTGGGCGCTCGGGCACGCGATCAACGGAGAAGCGTCGCTCGACGGCTTTCTCAGGTACACGGACCAGCCTGTCTTCAAGTTTGGCGAATGGGGGCTCGTCGTGCTGTTGTCGCTGCACCTCATGGGGGGAATCCGCCTGTTGCTGATCGAGTTCCTGCCGTGGACGGGTCTGAGGAAGAACTGGCTCGCGCTAGGGCTCGGGGCGAGTACCTGTACGGGTCTTGCGTTCCTGCTGGCGCTCGTGCATTAGCGCCTGCGCAATCCCCACAATCAATCGAACTGGATGTGACGATATGAAACTGGACCTGGGTGCAGTCGAGGAAGCCTCCAAAGAACTCTATATTCGCGCGCTCAAACTGCTTCCGCCCGACGTGAAAGCGGGTATCGAGAAGCTGTCGGCGGCGGAAACATCGACTGTCGCGCGGCGAGTGCTAGACACGATGCGCACGAACATCGCGGTGGCGGAAGATAACGAAAACCTGTTGTGCCAGGACACGGGCATTCCGATCTACAACGTTGCAATCGGGCGCAACGTCGAGTTCGATGGATACGCGCTGAAGGCCGCGATTCGCAAGGGCTGTGAACGCGCGACGAAGGAGCATCCGCTGCGCTCGTCGGTGGTGCATCCGCTCACACGCAAGAATAACCACACGTCGTGCGGCATCGAGGTCCCCGTCATTCATATCGACTTCACGGGCGGTGATGAGACAGTCGTCGTCGAAATGGTGCCGAAGGGCAGCGGTTCGGAAAACAACTCATTTCTGAAGATGGCCGTGCCCGCCGAAGGAATCGATGCAATCAAGACGTTCGTGGTCGACTGCGTCATTTCGGCGGGGGGAAAAACCTGTCCGCCAACGATTGTCGGCGTGGGTCTCGGCGGCACGTCCGACCTTTCCATTGCGCTGGCCAAACGCGCGGCGACACGGGCTTTGGGCACTTCCTGCGACGATCCAGAGGGCGCGGCGCTCGAGAGGGAATTGTCCGCCGCGGTGAACAGACTGGGTATCGGACCGCAAGGCTTGGGAGGCGATGGCACCGCCTTTGCCGTGCACATCGAACTCGCGTCCACGCACATCACGATGAATCCCATTGCGGTCAACATGCAGTGTCATTCGGCGCGGCGCGCAAAAGCCAGGTTCTCTTCCGATGGACTCACTTACGGATTCTGAAAATGGCCCACTACGACCTCTACACGCCCGTCGACGAGGCGCAAATCCGCAAGCTGCAAGTTGACGACACCGTGACGCTGCATCAAACGCTTTACGGCATCCGGGACGCAACGCAGATTCATCTTTTCGACAAGGGGCGCACGACCCGCTTCGATCTTCGCGGACACGCCGTCATTCACACGGCGCCCAACGTCCGAAAGGTGCCTGTGAGCGACGCGTTTCCTGCGGGTTATGAGCCGGTCTGCATCGGCACGACGACGTCCGACCGCATGGAGCGCTTTACGCGTCCACTGATGCAGCAGTACGGCGTGCGCATGATCGTCGGTAAGGGCGGCTTGCGTGAAAGTTCGCAAGCGGCCTTCCGTGACTTGGGCGGTGTCTATCTGGCCATCATCGGCGGCACGGCGGCGCTGGAGACCACGTGGATCGAGCGGATCGAAGCCGTGGATCTCGACGACCTCAATCCCGAGTCGCTCTGGCGATTCCGCATCAACAACTTCGGCCCGTTGCTCGTGGCAATGGATAGCCACGGCAACAGCCTGTACGACGAAGTGAAGGCGGACACCGCGCGTCGTCGTGCGGAAGTGCTCGCGCGCCTTGGAGTGCAGACAACATGAACATCGATCGCGTCAAGACTGACATCCTGATTCTCGGGTCCGGCGGCGCGGGCCTGTTTGCCGCGCTGCATGCACATCAAAATGCGCCCGAGCTTTCGATCACTGTCGCGGTGAAGGGACTGCTCGGCAAGTGCGGATGTACGCGCATGGTGCAAGGTGGTTATAACGTCGCACTCGCGCCTGGCGATTCAGTCGAACGTCACTTCATGGACACCATCGAGGGCAGCAAATGGCTGTGCAATCAGGACCTTGCGTGGACACTGGTCAGCACGGCCGTCGAACGTGTGCGCGAACTTGAAAATGAGCTAGGGTGCTTTTTTGACCGCAACCCGGATGGCTCGATACACCAGAAAGCGTTCGCGGGGCAGACCTTCGACCGGACTGTCCATAAGGGCGATCTGACGGGGATCGAGATCATCAACCGGCTCGCCGAACAGGTCTGGAGCCGGGGTATCGGCAGGCTCGAAGAACATCGCGCGATCGAGCTGATCAAGACGCCCGATGGCAAGAACATTGCCGGCGTGCTGATGATCGACATGCGCACGGGGAAATTCGTCTTCGTGCAGGCGCGAGCCGTTCTGCTGGCGACGGGCGGTGGTCCTACGATGTACAAATTCCATACGCCATCGGGCGACAAGAGTTGCGATGGCCTCGCGATGGCGTTGCGGGCCGGCCTCGCGCTGCGGGACATGGAGATGGTGCAATTCCACCCGACGGGACTGCTGGCAGGCAGCCACACACGCATGACGGGGACGGTGCTCGAAGAAGGCTTGCGCGGCGCGGGCGGATATCTGCTCAACGGCGCAAAAGAGCGCTTCATGCATCAGTACGACAGCCGTGGAGAGCGCGCCACCCGCGACATCGTTTCGCGCGGCATCTATTCGGAGATGCGCGCCGGGCATACGTCGCCAAACGGCGGCGTGTATATCCAGATGAATCACCTCGGTCCGGACAAGGTTCGCAAGCAGTTCAAGGGCATGGTCGAGCGTTGCGCGGATTGCGGTTTCGACCTTGCGGGCGGACTCGTGGAAGTCGTGCCGACGGCGCACTACATGATGGGCGGCGTGACCTTCGAGCCTGACTGCCGTACTGAACTGAACGGCTTGTTCGCCGCTGGCGAGGATACGGGCGGCGTACATGGCGCAAATCGTCTGGGTGGGAATGGCGTCGCGAATTCGACCGTGTTCGGCGGAATTGCCGGCGACAGCATGGCGAAGTGGGTGAAGGCGCAAGCCCAGTACAGGGAGCCTGACCGGTCAGCTATCGACGCCGCGATCAAAGATGCAGAACAGCCATTCTCGCGTAACGGAAACGGGCTGGAGAAGATCCGCGAGTCGCTCTATGAATGCATGTGGAAGGATGTCGGCATCATTCGCGATCGTGCAGGCCTGATGAGAGCGAGCGAGACGTTGCGCGAACTGTACAGTGAACTGATGCTCACGGGCGTCGTGGATGGCGACCGTGCATTCAATGCGCAGTGGCACGATTGGCTCAATCTGAAGAACCTGATTTCCGTCAGCCAGATCATCACAGAGTCGGCAATTTCCCGCGAGAACTCTCGCGGCGCGCATTTTCGCGAGGATTTCCCCGACGCCGGCGACCTGGACATGTCCGCATATACGACGATCCGCCGCTCGAACGGCGAGATTCAGATCAGGCAGGAACAGGTAACGTTCGCTCGCGTGCGTCCCGGAGAGACCATTCTTTGCGAGAGTGAAACTGGTTGAGAAATTAACCGCGGCAAAGCAACGAAGCGTGACGAAGTTCACGGCGCCGCTGTCCGGTCGCGCGATGGCGGCATACACAACTTACATCGAAGGAGACAATGCAATGCCGAAAAATCCCGTTCGCGGAATAGGGCGGCGCCTGCTGCTCGTTGCGTCGCTATCGTTTGCTTTTCAGATACCCTCAATAGCTCACGCGGAAGACGCGTACCCCGGTCAGCCCGTCCGGATCATCGTGCCGTTTTCAGCAGGAGGATCGACCGATGTGCTGGCTCGCACGATCGGGCAGCGGCTCGGAACGCTGTGGAAGCAATCCGTGGTGGTCGACAACCGGCCGGGTGCGGGCGGCATGATCGCCGCTCAGGTCGAAGCGAAGTCGTCTCCCGACGGCTACACGCTGATGCTTGCATCGGGCAGCATGTTCACCGTGAACCAGTACATCTACAAGCAGCTTCCGTATTCGATCAAGGACTTCAGTTGCATCACGACTGTCGCGAGCAATCCGATGGTCGTCGCCGTTGCGCCGACCATGCCCGTTTCGAATCTCAAGGAATTGATCACGTTCGGTAAGACGCATCATCCCAAGCTGAATTTCGGCTCGGCGGGCATCGGCAGCCAGGTGCATATGGCCGATGAGGCGTTCGCGGATGCGACAGGCATTCCGATGGTTCACGTGCCGTACAAGGGCGAGGTCCTTGCACTGAACGACCTGATGGCCGATCGCGTGCAGGTGGTGCTGCCCAACATCGCTGCGGCGATGCCCTTTATCAAGGGCAAGACGGTGAAGGTGCTCGCGGTGACGGGCGACCATCGCTCGAGTGCGTGGCCCGATGTGCCGACTGTCAGCGAGGCAGGGGTGCCGGGATTCAACGTGACAGGCTGGTTTGCACTCGTGGCGCCGGCCGGTACGCCGCCCGATGTCGTAAGCAAGATCCAGAAAGACACCGTTAAGGTTCTCGCAGACCCTGATGTGCGCCAGCGACTGGCGGTGCTCGGCATGGACCCCGTCGGGGATACACCGCAACAGCTTCAAAGCCGGATCGCCACCGAATCGGCGAAATGGCAAAAAATAATCAGTTCGCGCAACATTGCCGCGAACTAAGGTCTCACCTGTTTTATCGCTTTGTTGGACGACGAAATCCGGCGGTGCGGCTTATCGAGTTGATGGCCGCTTCGTCGGATTTTTCGCTTCTGCGCCTCGTAGTCGAACGCCCAGTCGAACGTAGCGCCAATGCCTGAGCGGCACCATTTCGCACGCCGCGCAAACCCCAAGCAAGTACGATTACACGGCGCCCGGCAAATGCCGCGGACATAAAAACGCCGCGAGGAAAACCCTCGCGGCGGCAACCGCGGCGAAATCAGCCGCGGGCGTGGTCAGAATTCATTCGCCCCCGGCGCTATTCGTTCCGAGTTCCAGCGCCTCTCCGCGTCTTGCCTCACGCACCCGATTTCTTTGCGTGGAGTAGATCACGAGCAGAACAAGCAGCGCGGACGTAATCAGAAAACCACAACTGATCGGCCGTTCGATAAAGATGGAAAGCTTGCCGTGCGATATCAGGAGCGCACGCCGGAAGTTCTCCTCGATCATGGGGCCGAGGACGAAACCGAGAAGAATCGGCGCTACGGAGAAGCCGAAGTAACCGAAGACGGTTCCCAGCACCCCAAAGGCGAGTACTTCCCACACCTGAAAAAGACTGTTCTGGGTGCTGAAGACGCCAACCGCGATAAAGAACATCGCCGAAGGGAACAGATACCGGTAAGGCAGCCGCAACAGCTTGATCCAGATGCCGATCATCGGTACGTTGAGCAGCACGAGCAGAATGTTCCCGATCCAGAAACTCGCTATCAATCCCCAGAAGATGTCCGGGTGCTCGGAAATCAGTTGCGGTCCCGGCGTAATGCCCTGAATGATCAGCGCACCGAGGATCAGGGCCATCACGGGGTCGCCGGGTATGCCGAGACTCATGGTCGGGATGAAATCGACCTGCGTCTTCGAATGGGACGATGCTTCGGGCGCTGCGACCCCGGCAATCATGCCCGTTCCGAACTTCTGCGGATTCCTCGACAGCTTTCGTTCGAGCGCATAGGCAACAAAAGTGGTGATCGTCGGCCCCGTTCCCGGCATGGCTCCGAACAGGGCGCCGACTGCCGTTCCGCGCGTCATGGGCCAGAACGTCGCCTTCAGTTCATCGCGACTCGGCCGCATATCGCGAAAGCGCACCTTCATCGCATTGGACGAGACGCCCATCCGGTTGACGTTGCACAGAAAGTCCGCGATGCCGAACAGGCCCATCGCTATTGCGACGAGTTCGAGTCCGTCGTTCAGGTCGGTCAATCCGAACGTGAAGCGGAACGAACCGGTATTCACGTCCGTTCCGACCATGCCGCACAGCAAGCCAAAAAGCGTCATGGCGACGCCCTTGAGCGCGGAGCCACGGGACATCGTCGAACCGGCAAGCAGGCCGAGCAGCATGACCGAGAAGATCTCGGCGGGGCCGAACTTGAAGGCGATCGTCGTGAGCAGAGGGGACGCGAAGATCATCAACAGGATACCCGCCGATGCCGCGAAGAAGGAACTCAACATCGTGATGCCGAGGGCTGTCCCGCCTTTGCCCGCTTTCGCCATTGGATAGCCGTCGAGACAGGTTATCGCGTGCGGCGGGTGGGACGGCAGGTTGAGCAGAATGGCGCCAATCGCCCCGCCGTATTGTGATCCATAGAATATGCCGGCGAGCATGAGGATGGCCGGCACAGGATGCATGACGTACGTGAGGGGAAGCAGAATGGAAATTGCAGACAGCGCGCCCATGCCGGGCAGCACGCCGACCATGTTGCCTACCAGCACGCCGAAGAACGACCACATCAGATTGCTTCCCTGCAAGGCAACCGAGAAGCCATAAAGCAGATCGTGTAGCGATTGTCCGATCATTTTTCACTATCCCCAGGCGAGTGGTGGCAATTGCAGCTTCAGAGCCCACGAGAAAACAACGAGGGCGATCACACACATCGTGACCGACAGCGAGACAGCTCGAAGCAACGTGTTGGAGCGGTCGCCAAGAGCGGAGATGAATACGATGGCGAACGTGGCGGGCAGCAAGCCGCCGTGTTTTCCGAGCACGACAAAGGCAACCGTGCCGCCGATGATGCAGACGCTGCCGCGCAGATCGGGCAGTCTCGAATGATTGCCCGGATGCGGGTCAGGAGCCGGCAAGTCTTTCGCCTGGATGGCGATCAGGACCCCGACGAGCGCCAGCAGCGCGCCGATTGCTACGGGGAAAAAGCCCGCGCCCATGCTCGTCAGCGTGCCGACCTGGTAAGTCGTGCCGGCATACACGGCGCTTAGTCCGATGACGATCATCAGCGCGCCGCCGTAGTAGTCCTTGCTGAAGGCTGGTTTCGCTCCCAATTGGACACCTCCGCATCCCGAGGGATGATTTGTTGACCAGACGAAGAAACGGGACACGCGCGAGCCACCGGACAGCGGCGGACAACTGCGGGCGTATGAACGTGTGCGGCTAACGGCATGCAAGTGACCGTGTAGTGCGATCACTCATTCACGTCATATAGATGAGTTAGAAATGTAATTCGTCACTGCCTGAAATGCCATCAGGGAAAACATGGGGCCGTTGCGAGGGGAGAGCCTTGGGAGGGCAACGCCTTGGGCTCGCACGATGCGTGCGCAAGCGATCCTTTAGCTGACGGCAAGAATGTTTTTCTTTTTATTGCGCTGCGAGACCTTGATACTGGAACGCCAACAAACCATGTTCACTCTGGAGATAGGGGAATGAAGACTGCATGCCGCGGGGCTGATTCGTTGGTGAGAGTGTTGGCGAAAGCAGGTGTGAGGCACATCTTCACGCTGTCAGGCAATCACATCATGCCCATCTTCGATGCGTGCCTCGACGCGGATATCGAACTGTTTCACACGCGGCACGAAGCTGCCGCTGTGCATATGGCCGATGCATATTCCCGCCTCACCGGCAGGCTGGGCGTGGCGCTGGTGACGGGAGGGCCGGGCCACGCAAATGCGGTGTCCGCGCTGTACACGGCTCAAATGGCGGAGTCGTCTGTGCTTCTCCTCTCGGGTCACGCGCCAAACAGTCAACTGGGCATGGGGGCATTTCAGGAAATACGTCAGGCCGACATGACGGCCCCATTGGTCAAGTTGGCGGCGACTGCCCAGCACCCCGACGCGCTCGCAGACGATCTGGCGCAAGCGATCAGGGTCGCCCGAAGTGGGCGGCCGGGGCCCGTCCACCTGAGCCTGCCGACCGACGTGCTGGAGAGCGCCGCTCGTCTGCCCGCTGATATCGATGACGCGTCCTTCAATGCAATCGCACAGCCGCTCGATGTTTCGCGGGGAAGGACGTTGTTGGCGAGCCTTCTGGATGCGCGTCGTCCGTTGATTCTGGCCGGCCCGTCCTGTTCGACCAAGGCAGGGCGCGAGCGCACGGCGAAAGTCGCAGCGGTTCTGGGCGTGCCCGTGATCGGCATGGAAAGCCCACGTGGCATCAATGATCCGAGCCTTGGCGCCTTTGCGGAAATCCTCGCTCGCGCAGACCGGGTGATGCTGCTTGGCAAGCGGCTCGATTTCACGCTGAACTTCGGCAAGACGCCCGCGTTCGACGAACACTGCACCTTCCTGCAAATCGACGCGGAGCCCGAAGAACTCGCGCGCACGCGGCGCGCGGTAGGAGAACGCCTGATCGGTACGGCCGTCGCGGATGCGTTTTCTGCGCTCGATGCGTTCGCCTCGTCGGGAATCGCGCGTAGTGTTGCCGACAGCGGATGGACGCAGGATGTCGAGAGCGCCGTCTCATACCGGCCCGAGAGCTGGGCATCAGCGTCATCGTCGATCGAAGGACGCATGCATCCCGTTCAGGCGCTTGCGCCTTTTCAGTCGCTACTGGACAGCCATCCGAATTCAGTTCTTATTTCCGACGGTGGAGAGATAGGGCAATGGGCGCAAGCCTGTTTGCGCGCGCCCAATCGAGTGATCAATGGCGTGGCGGGTGCAATCGGCGCGGCACTGCCGTTTGCCCTGGCAGCACGCGTTGCTTACCCGGACGTTCCCGTCGTTGCAGTAATGGGCGACGGCACCTTCGGCTTTTACGCGGCCGAGATGGACACCGCCGTCCGCTACCGGCTACCGTTCGTCGCCGTTGTCGGCAACGACGCACGCTGGAACGCCGAGTATCAGATCCAGTTGCGCAATTACGGCCGCGAAAGATTGATCGGTTGCGAACTCTTGCCCACCCGATACGACAACGTCACCGTGGCTTTCGGCGGCTTTGGCAAACTCGTTACTCGCGCCGATGAAGTACCGACGGCTGCCAATGAAGCACATGATTCGAGCTTGCCCGCTTGCGTGAATATCATGATCGAAGGCGTTGCTGCGCCCACCGTGAAGCGAACAAAGCCTTAGCAGCTGGTCGAAATGCTGCCTGCGGGTCATTCGGATACCGCAGGGCAACCTGTCAGGCCGCATCGGGTAATCATCTGGCAAGAGACTGTTTGTACACGGCCCCGCACGCCTTCAAGACGCTTGATCGACCAAAGCATCGACGATGCGCGAACATCGTTTGACTATCGGCTGACGTGATGATTCGAATACAAATTGCCGATTTTTCTTTTGTTGAATGACCTCTTAGCATGGAGAAGCTGGGAATTCCGCAAGCGGCACTTCGCCAGATGTCGCTTGAGCCTGCCTTTGCAGCATCGCCGTCACGCGATTCGAGAGAGAAAAATGGAGCATAAAGTCCGCACGCAAAACGAGAAGCTGGAAGTCAAGACGACGACCTGTTACATGTGCGCCTGTCGGTGCGGTATTCGCGTACATCTGCGCGATGGCGAAGTGCGCTATATCGACGGCAACCCGGAGCATCCGCTCAACCAGGGCGTGATTTGCGCGAAAGGCTCGTCGGGCATCATGAAGCAGTACTCGCCCGCGCGCCTTACGCAACCCTTGATGCGCAAGCCCGATGCATTGCGCGGCACCGCGCAGTTCGAGCCCGTCTCATGGGACGTCGCATTCGACGTACTCGAAAAACGTCTCGCGCATCTGCGCGCCACCGACCCGAAAAAGTTCGCACTCTTCACGGGGCGCGACCAGATGCAGGCGTTGACGGGTCTGTTCGCGAAGCAGTTCGGCACGCCCAACTACGCGGCGCACGGCGGCTTCTGCTCGGTGAACATGGCCGCGGGCATGATCTATACGATGGGCGGCTCGTTCTGGGAATTCGGCGGACCCGATCTCGACCGCGCGAAACTCTTCTTCATGATCGGCACCGCCGAGGACCACCATTCGAATCCGCTGAAGATCGCGATTTCGAAGTTCAAGCGCGCGGGTGGGCGCTTCATCGCGATCAATCCGGTGCGCACGGGTTATGCGGCGATTGCCGACGAATGGGTCCCCATTCGACCCGGCACGGACGGCGCGCTTTTCATGGCGCTGATGCGGGAACTGATTGAAGGCAATGCGTATGACCGCGAGTTCGTCGAGCGCTTCACGAATGCGGGCGAACTGCTCGATATGCGCGAAGACTGCGACACGTTCGGTATGTTCGTCTGCGACGGAGATGCGCAGGCGTGCAACGCGCTGTTTCCGCAGAACCATATGTGGTGGGACCCTGTCAGTCAGAGGGAAGTGCTGCATCACACGCCGGACGTGCGGCCTGCGCTGGAAGGCCGCTATACGCTGAAAGACGGCACGCCTGTCGCTCCGTCGTTTGCGCTGCTGCGCGAACAGGTGGCGAACTGCACGCCGGAATGGGCAGCGGAGATCACCGGCATTCCTGCCGATACGATTCGCCGGCTCGCGACCGAAATGGCAGATGTAGCTCGTGACCAGAAGATCACGCTGCCGATTCAATGGACGGACGCGTGGGGCAAGACGTACGACACCGTGACAGGCGCGCCGATCGCCTTCCATGCGATGCGCGGCCTTGCCGGCCATTCGAACGGCTTTCAGACGATCCGTGCGCTCGCGGTGCTGATGTCGCTGCTCGGCACCATCGACAGGCCGGGCGGCTTCCGGCACAAGTCGCCGTATCCACGCGCCGTGCCGCCGTCGGCGAAACCGCCGAACAGTCCCGACGATGTGAGGCCGAACACGCCGCTTGCGAACGGCCCGCTCGGTTGGCCCGCTGGTCCCGAAGACCTGTTCATTCACGACAACGGCGAACCCGTACGCATCGACAAGGCGTTCTCGTGGGAGTACCCGCTCGCGGTACATGGCCTGATGCACAGCGTCATCACGAACGCGTGGCGCGGCGATCCCTATCCGATCGACACGCTGCTGATCTTCATGGCCAACATGGCATGGAATTCGTCGATGAACACTGTCGAAGTCCGCAAGATGCTGGCGGACCGTCATGAGAACGGCGACTACAAGATACCGTTCATCGTGGTGTGCGACGCGTTCCAGTCGGAGATGACCGCCTTCGCGGATCTGATTCTGCCCGACACGACGTACCTCGAACGCCACGACGCGATGTCGATGCTCGATCGCCCCATCTCCGAGTTCGACGGCCCCGTCGATTCTGTGCGCGTGCCCGTCGTGCCGCGGACGGGCGAATGCAAACCGTTTCAGGAAGTGCTCGTCGAACTGGCGAGCCGGCTGAAGTTTCCTGCCTTTACGACGCCCGAAGGCACGCCCAGGTATCGCGACTATCCGGACTTCATCGTCAATCATCAGACAGCGCCGGGTTCGGGTGTCGGCTTCCTGATCGGCTGGCGCGGCAAGGACGGCGAGGACGCGCTCGTCGGCGAGCCGAATCCGAAGCAGTGGGAAGAGTACGCGAAGCACAACTGCGTCTATCACTACACACTGCCCGAGCATCTGCAGTACATGCGCAATTGCAACGGACCGTATCTCGACTTTGCGGTCGAGAAAGGCTTTCGCAAGTTCAATACGCCGATCGTGATCGCGCTCTATTCGGACGTGATGCAAAAATTCAGGCTTGCCGCGCAAGGCAAGACGAAAGGGCGGCAACCGCCCGACCATCTGCGCGCGCGCATCGAGCAGTATTTCGATCCGCTGCCGCACTGGCATGCGCCGCTCGAGCACGACACGACCGATCATGCGCGCTTTCCGCTTGCGGCCGTCACGCAGCGGCCGATGGCGATGTATCACTCGTGGGATTCGCAGAACGCATGGCTGCGCCAGATTCACGGCGAGAACTATCTGTATATGAATCCGCGCATGGCGGCTGCGCAAGGTATCGAGGACGGCGGCTGGATTTACGTCGAATCGCAATGGGGCAAGGTCCGGTGTCTTGCGCGCTATAGCGAGGCTGTCGAGCCGGGGACGGTGTGGACGTGGAACGCGATCGGCAAGTCGGCGGGCGCATGGAACCTCGGCCCGGACGCAAACGAATCGCAGCGCGGCTTCCTGCTGAATCACGTGATTACGGATGAAATTCCCGTCAACGATCCGGGTTACGCGCGCACGTCGAACTCCGATCCCGTGACCGGCCAGGCCGCATGGTATGACGTGCGCGTGCGCATCTATCCGGCGGAAAGCGACGCGGATCACACGCTGCCGCAATTCGCACCGATGCCAGCCGTGATGCCGGGCGTGGTCGGGGCGCGTATGAGCGGCACGATTGATCGCATCGTGCAGACGTATTTTGCGGGGCGCGGCGAGTTCGCTGCACGGCTGCGTAAAACGGTACAACGTTGATTAAAGCGAGGAGCACCGTATGACACAGATGGCGCTCGTGATCGACCTGAACGTCTGCGTGGGCTGCCACGCGTGCGTGACGAGTTGCAAGGAATGGAACACATCCGGCGAGGCGGGGAGCCTCGCGGATTTTCATCCCTATGACGCCGATCCGTCCGGCACGTTTTTCAACCGCGTGCAGACCTACGAAGCAGGCGAGTTTCCACTCACCGACACGATTCATTTTCCGAAGTCGTGTCTGCACTGCGAAGATCCGCCGTGCGTGCCCGTCTGTCCGACGGGGGCCAGCTACAAGCGCAAGGAAGACGGCCTCGTGCTGGTCGATTACGACCGCTGTATCGGCTGCAAGTACTGCGCGTGGGCGTGTCCCTATGGCGCGCGCGAGATCGACGAAAAGCGCAAGGAGATGACCAAGTGCACGCTATGTTCGGACCGCATCCATAACGAAGCGCTGCCGGAGCGGGATCGCAAGCCCGCATGCGTGCTTGCGTGTCCGACGTCGGCGCGGCTCTTCGGCGACATCCATGATCCTGACTCGGTTGTATCGAAGGCGATCCGGGAACGCGGCGGCTATCAACTGATGCCGGAGTGGGGCACGCGGCCTTCGAATCATTATCTGCCGCGTCAGAAGGTGACGTCGTGTGGGAGCGGTTCGTGTTCGTGCGGCAAGGACGAAGAAGGCGAGACTTCGGAACCTCAGGCGCAACACGGCGAGCTTCATCTCGCTTCATTTGCGACGCGGGTTTGAGTCCGCAAACATTCAAAACCCGTGACGGGAGACGTGCATGAATCCGGCTTTTTCAGTGGTGTTTCTCACGACGCTGAGCGGCGCAGGGCAGGGCCTGCTGATTGCGCTCGTCGGCGTCGAGGCAGCCACGCGGCTCGGCTTTGTCGATGCCGCCGCAGTGCCGCCGATGTTCTATGTGATCGGCGCGGCGTTGTCGTGTCTGCTCGGCGCGTTGGGCTTGCTCGCGTCGTTCTTCCACCTCGGCCATCCCGAGCGCGCATGGCGTGCGATTGCGATGTGGCGCACGTCGTGGCTCTCGCGCGAATGCCTGGCGCTGCCGGCGTTCCTGGCTTGCACGTTCGCTTATGGCGTCGCGCATGCGTTCGGGTCGGCGCATACGTTCGAGGTCGGCGTTATCGCAGCGGTCGCCAGTGCAGCGTTGTTCGTCTGCACGGGAATGATCTACGCGTGTCTGCGGTTCTTGCAGGAGTGGGCGACGCCGCTGACGCTCGTTAATTTCGTATTGCTAGGCTGCGCGTCAGGCTTCACGCTCGCATCCGCGTGCGCGGCAGTGCTCGCAACGACGCTCATGCCGGCGCTTGCTGTCGCAGCGTGCGTGCTGACTCTGGCGGGCCTCGTGTCGCGAAGTGCTTCGCTGGCTCGCAATGCGCGGCTCAGACCCAAATCGACGTTGCAAAGTGCAACCGGCATTCGCGGCGCGCGCGTCGAGCAGAAGTCGCGTGGCTTCACGGCAGGCGCGTTCAATCTGCGCGAGTTCTTTCACGGCAAGACGCATGAAACGCTCATGCGTATCAAGTGGACTTTCATCGTTGCCGCGTTTGTCGTGCCGTTCTGTCTTGTTGCGTTCGGTGGCAGCGTCCGTTCGATCGGCGTGTCGTTCGCTCTGCTGTGCGCTGCGTCTGCGATTCAGTACGCAGGACTCGTCGCGGAGCGGTGGTTCTTTTTTGCAGAGGCTCGGCATCCGCAGAACATTTATTATCGCCAGGCTTGAATGCGGCAGTGAGCGGCACTGGCGCAGTGGTCCACCAACAGGCACGCGTCCCCATTAACGCGCTCGCTCGCGGCATCAACATCGGTTAGGTCGGCACTATCTTCGACGGATAACGGCCCCATGCGGCCGGCCAGCCAATCCACAGACGCAAACGCCAGAAGCCCGACCTACGCGACGTGCGTCGCGCGATGGTTGGCCCGGACCCCGGGCGTCGCCCGCACTACGGGGTCATCGTACTAGTCGTGCAAATTGGGGCAATCGTAGCTGACGTAGACGGTGGTGTGACCAGCGGCCGTAATGCGCCACAGAGCCGCCAACCAAAGCACCGTCCGGGCGAATGGCAGCGGTGACGGTTTCGGAAAGGCAGGGAACGTTAGAAGCGGGCACATTCGCCAGAAAAGAGTTCAAACGGACGCTCGCTACGTACAATTTCAAAGTCTGTTCGGCACAGAAGTTCAAACCGCCGGCCTGTTCCAGGGCTGACGATACTCATCCCCGCGAATCAGGTTTGGCGTTTGCCGCGGCCACTACCGGGATTCCCAGACGAGTGATGTGAGCCTGCGGCTGGCTTGCTGGCGGGTTTGCTGCGAGGCTTTTGCACGCTGAATGGGCTACCGCTCGACAAGCTTGTGTCATTACCCGCGACCACAGCACGCTGCGCCCCAGGCTTGCGATTGTTTTCGACACTTTGCTGGCGTGTTTTTTTTCCCGGCAACTGCTTGGCGCCCGTCGCAGCTTGCGGCACTTTGGGCTTCTTGGGCTTCTTGGGCTTCTTGGGCTTCTTGAGTTTCTTGACGATCTGCCCCGTCACACTGGTTTGCGGCACGCGGTGTTCGGCTTCAAAACCCGGCTCTTCTTCACGGGGCAGCGTTTGCCCGATCAGCGCTTCAATCGCGGCCAGTTGCGGCGCTTCATCGGCACACACAAGGGATACAGCCACGCCGCTGGCGCCCGCGCGGCCGGTACGGCCAATCCGGTGCACATAGTCTTGCGCCACGATCGGCAGATCGACGTTGATCACCAGCGGCAGGTCGTCGATATCGAGGCCGCGTGCTGCGACATCGGTGGCTACCAGCATATTGACTTCGCCCGTCTTGAAGCGCTCGAGCGCACGCAGGCGCGCGGGCTGCGGTTTGTCGCCGTGGATGGTGTCGACTGCATAGCCCGCATCATCGAGCATGGCCGCCAGGTAATCCACACCACTGCGGGTTTTGACGAACACCAGCGCGTGCTCCCAGTTGTTCTCGGCCACGAGCTGCATGAAGAGCTCAGGCTTGTTCCTTTTATCGACCGGCACCACCCACTGCTTGATCTTGCTGGCCGCTGCATTGGGCGGGCTGACGCTGATATCGACCGGGCCGCGCAGAATGCCCGCTGCCATGGCGCGGATATCATCGGTAAACGTGGCAGAGAACAGCAGGGTCTGGCGCCGGGCGGGCAACGCCGCGAAGACGGCGTTGAGTTCGCGCGCAAAGCCCAGATCCAGCATGCGGTCGGCTTCATCCAGCACCAGCGTCTGTACCTGATCAAACTGCACTGCGTTCTGGCGATTGAGATCCAGCAAACGGCCTGGCGTGGCAACAAGCACATCCATGCCTTTGCGCAACTTCATCATCTGCGGGTTGATACTGACACCGCCGTAGGCGGCCAGAAATCGTAAGTCGAGGCCTTTGCCGTAAGCGATAAAGCTTTGCAGCACCTGTTCAGCCAGTTCACGCGTGGGCACCAACACCAGAACACGCGCGCGGTTGCTGGACACCGCTGGGCCGTGTTGCACCAGCCGTTGCAACAGCGGCAGCGCAAAGCCCGCCGTTTTACCAGTGCCGGTCTGTGCCGCAGCCATGACGTCCTTGCCACTGAGCACGGCAGGAATCGCCTTGGCCTGCACCGGAGTAGGGGTCTGGTAATTGAGGTCCTGCACATTACGCAACAAGGCATCGATCAGGCCAAGCGAGGCAAAAGACATGGACGTATTCCGGGCTAAAACCGCAATTCTAGCGGTTACCGTGCTGATTGCGCCGCGCGGACGAATCGTCAAAAAGATCTTTGTTGATTGCCGCTGAAAAACATAACGGTGACGGGTGCCGCGCCAGCAGGCTGTACTACGAGACACTGATGAGCAGCAATGCCGGCGGCACCAGCCCCAATTGCAGCAATAGCAAACGCGCCAGTGGCCATGCAATCAACCGCGCACCACAGAGACGGGAGAAGTGCTGCCCGGTTCAAAAGCGAATAGGTCATATCGGCCATGAGCGGTCAGTCGACAGCGCGACCTGAATCGTCGACAATGCAAGCCCAAACCACGGCTACGCCCCGTCAAATAGACTGATGGCGGCGGCCTTCCAAGCCTGACAATGGTGTTGCGACGATGAGCATCAGCAAGTGGATAGCGCACGTTCGGAAGGATTCTAAAAACGGCGAAGCGTTCAACATGGTCACCTTGGAGGCAGCGCATCGCGTGATGTCTCCCGTGGTCGATGCGGCTTTGAACGCGCGGGGGTTCGAGACAGTAGCGCCTCTGAAGTGGGTGCGACACGACGGGTCACCCATCCGCCAGATATTTGCATTTCCCGCATGGAAAGGCGGCGTCATCGCTCCTCGATGGGGCCTGTCCTTTGACTTTGTCCCGCATGTGTCGGGCAGTTCTGTTCGCTGGCACCGGACCAACAGAACGGCGATCTTTGACCTCGTTGTCGATGCACGCGACAAGGACTTAGACGTGAGCCTTATTTGTGGAGAACGGGTCGTCGCTCAGAAATCGGCGCCGATTGTGGAAGCTGCGATCGCACGGGCAGACGAATTTTGGCGACGGGTCAATTCGGTCGAGGACGTCGTCGGGGCATTCGAATGGCTGCGAAGCTATCTGTCGAGCGGAGGCTTGGGTTTTTACAACTATGTCCAGCATCCGATCGCGCTCGCGTTTGTGCTCGCGAGGACAGGCAACGCTGATGGCGCGCGTCGAGAGTTGGATCGCTTTCTCGAAGGGCGTCCAGCGGAAGACCCAGTCTCCATACGGCTCGGCGAGATGCTGACTAAAGCTACCGGCATGGCATGATCGCGAACAAAGAATCCTTCGTGTGGATGGCGGGCGACTGCGCCAATGAACATGCGCCGAGTGTCCGCTTGCAGAAGATCTGACTGTCTCTTCGGGTCGCAAGTACTCGTTCGCTCGCAGCGAAATCTGACTGTCGAACCAACGATGGCGCGAACGGCGGCCGTGCGCGTGAGAGCTGCCCTGCAGCGGCCGACACGTCAACGGCGGCAATGGCCGAACATCCGCCGTAATCTGTCGAATAAAGGAAACGGACGACCAAGTTGATACTGCCTTGGCGTGCATACAGAGTTGTTGAACAGGGGGTCAGCGAGACGGTATTTCCGGAAGGCGTGCCGGAGCCGCATTATTTAACGCACACTCAGTATGTAAACCTGACTACGGCTTTATGACATGCTTTTGATTTAAGCACCCACCGATTCACCGACAGGATGGGACGCCTGAACGCAGGGGCACGTGCTATCTCCCTTGTTTTCGTGCAGTTACGTAGGAGCGCTGCGTGGTCGTTTCGTCGCTATTTGCTTCGAGTCAAGAGAAGGCGATCGCTCTGTGAGCGATGGTGAAGCATCGTTCTTCTTCCCCGAAAACTGCCGCCTATAGTCGACGGGGGTCATCTGTTTCGTCACCTTGAACTGCCGGTTGAAGTTGGCCAGGTTCGGAAACCCTGAACGACCGGCGATCACCGATATTGGCATAGCGGTATCTGCC